>CAZYPJ010000054.1:0-16336 GCA_964649365.1 uncultured Anaerolineales bacterium
TGCCACAGGTCTCGTCTCTATCGCCCGGGACGATGCGGAAATCGGAAGATTGGATCGGTACGAGCTTGACTAGCTCTTGATCCTTGAGCCGCGAAGCCAGTCGCGGCTCCATATCCCACAGCGTCTGATTGGTAGTAATCACTGTTGGCAGCTTGGCATAGTAACGATAATTCAAGAGCTGATAGAGCTTTTCTGCCGCCCAAGGGGTGGTATTTTGGGTGCCCAAATCATCGAGCACCAGCAGTTCAATAGTGCGTACCTGATCAAAGCGCTCATCGTAACTGGCCGGGCTGTTGGGTGCGTAGGATGCGCGCAAATAATCGAGCAGATCGGGCACGACGACGAACAACACCGGCAAGCCTCGCGCCACACGGTCGTTAGCGATGGCCGCCGCCAGATGTGTTTTGCCGCAACCGTAGGGGCCGGTAAAAACCAACCATCCTGTCGGGTCGGCGGCGAATTCGCGCGCTGCATCTAGAGCATAGACCAGCGAAGGAGAAACTTCATCCCCATCGCGCCTCTGAATAAGAAATGTCCCAAAGGTCATATTCTGCATGTGTTCCAGGTTACTTACCTGGCGCAGCCTGGCCAAGCGCCTATCGCTCATCTCTTGGCGCTTGCACACGCAAGGCACAGCCTTACCAAATTGTGGATGACCCACGGGCACATTCAATCGCACGAAACCCACCCCGCCGCAGATAGGGCAGGGTTCTGGGGTCTTCTTAGTAGATAAAGAATTGTTATTACTCTCTGCCATATTCATCTTTATATAGCACGCCCGCCGCGCCGCCCAGCGCGGGCTTGCTCGCCCGGAGCGCCATCATCTTTGCCATCGCGCGCCCAGCGTTCCAAGATACTCTTGATATAGCGCCAATTGCGCACATTGTGTTCGACAGCGATTTTGAATGCCTCCGCAATCCATTCCTCGGGAAACGTCTCTTGGGCGTCGTGCAGATCCTCAGCCAACAAGGGTTGCAGCAAACCGATGTTTTGCTCGTACAATTCAAAGATATGAGGCCGCTCGCGCACGATGTGCGGCTCGCGCACCCGCCCGACCGCCTCCAGGATTAACTCGCCCCGCGTGACTTGTTCGACCACCTTGCGCCCTTTGGACGTATTCATAAAGAGATAATCCGTCCGCCCGGCATCCGTTTCGACGGCAAGCTGCAACAGCACGCCTCGCGCCACCGCCTGGTTCACAGCCGTGTGCAGCGTCGCCACGGCGTCGGCCTCGCCCGAACTCAGCGCCGAAAGCAACGGCCCCTCGGCCTCCAACTCGGCCAAAGTCATGTAGCGCGGATCACCTCGCTGCCGGTTTAGCGCCCAGAACATGTACAGAACGAGCTTGAGTTCTGCCAGGTCATCAATGGCCGCCAGCAATTCGGAGAAAAAGAGATCGGGAATCGGGGTGAAACTCGTTTTGCCCGCCGGAAAGCCTGCAAAGGTTTTCATAGCGACACATAATCTTGGTCGCCTTGATACTCGTCTTCGGGGCGCATGGCGAGATCGGCGAATTTGGTCAGCTTGGGTTCAAAGCGCAACGCGACAGTATCAGTAGGGCCATTGCGGTGTTTGGCCACAATGATATCGGCGATATTGGCGCGATCCGAATCTTCATCGTACATTTCATCGCGGTAAATAAACATAACGATGTCGGCATCCTGTTCGATGGAGCCGCTTTCGCGCAAATCCGAGAGCACGGGGCGTTTGTCCTGGCGAGCTTCGACTGCGCGTGAAAGCTGCGACAGGGCGATCACCGGCACATTCAGCTCACGGGCCAACCCCTTGAGCGCACGCGAGATGTACGAGATTTCTTGCACGCGGTTCTCGCTGCGCCGGTCTCCAGCTTGCATAAGCTGGAGGTAGTCAATGATAATCAGGTCGAGATCATACTCTGCGGCCAGTCGCCGAGACTTGGTGCGTATCTCCATCGGCGAGGGCGAGGGCGAATCATCAATAAAGATAGCAGCCTCCGATAGCACGCCGCTGGCGCGGGTGAATTGCTCCCACTCCAAATCCTCGATGCGACCGAGGCGAAGACGCTGCGAATCAATGCCTGTCTGTGAGGCGATCATGCGCTGCACCAATTGCTCCGCTGACATTTCCAGCGTAAAAATGGCCACCACGCCGTTGGATTTGAGCGCGACGTTGCTGGCAATCGAGGTCGCTAGACTGGATTTACCCACGCCGGGCCGCGCAGCGATAATGATCAAGTCGGAGGGTTGCAGGCCACCCAGCAGCCGGTCGAGATCCAGAAAACCTGTGGGCACGCCTAATGTCTCGTCGCGATGCTCGACGAGATACTCGATATGGTCATAGTAGGTCTTGACGACATCGCTGATCGGCACCAGCGACTTGTTTAGCCGGCGCTGCGAGACATCGAATAGAATGCGTTCAGCCTGATCGATAATCTCGTCGGATTCTTCGCGCTCCTCGTAGGCCAATGCAGCGATCTCGCTTGCGGCAGTGATCAGTCGGCGCATTAGCCCGGTGCGCTCGACGATGCGCCCATAATGCTCGACATGCACTGAAGTAGGCACGAGGTTAATGAGCGAGGCTAAGTAAGCTGGCCCCCCCACTAGGTCGAGCTGACCTTGGCGCACTAGCTCGTCGGTCACAGTAACAAAATCGGCCGGCAGACGTCGTTCGTGCAAAGCGAGAATCGCACGATAGATGATCTGATGAGCTTCACGATAAAAGTCTTCGGCCCTGAGGAAACTGCCAATCTTGATGATGGCGTCGGGGTCAATCAACAAACTACCGAGGACAGACTGCTCCGCCTCGATATTTTGCGGAGGAAGGCGATCCGCAGGCATAGATTAATCTCCCAGATCGTCGAGATCCAAGTTATCAATGAAATCGCGGAAAACGTCCAGCCCCTCTTCGTCAGCTTCGGCTACGACGTTGGTGCGAATCTCGGGAGAGCTCACAATGCCCGCTCTTTCCACCACACTTTCCTCGGCGTAAATGGGGACAGAGGTACGAATCGCCAAAGCAATGGCGTCGCTGGTGCGCGAATCCACCAAGCGCAGATCGCCGTCGTGCTCGATGGCGATTTTGGCGTAAAACGTGTTATCAATGAGGTCGCTCACCACCACATATTGCACTACGCCACCTAGCTCTGCGATCACATTGGCCAATAGGTCATGCGTGAGCGGGCGCGGCACCACTGTACCCTGTAAGCGGATGGCAATCGCCTCCGACTCGCTCATGCCAATCCAAATGGGCAGATAGTGTTCGCCGCGCGCTTCTTTGAGCAGCACCACGCGATGCCGCGAAAGCAGGCTGTAGAGCACCGAATATACATTGAGTTCGATCACCGAAGCGCCCCCTTCCGCGCTCTTACACCAAGCTCTGCATCATTATACCACATTCGATACTCGCCAACAATCGCGATTACGTCCCACAAAACACATATCTCGGCCAAACGCGCTTGGCCGAGATATTGAAAGGGTCGTCTGGTAGCGAATCGGTTATCACCGGGCGCGGGCAGGTTGTATGAGCAGGGGTTGATACTCTTCGGCTTGAAGCGCATAGCGGAAGATGAACATCGTGCGCCAGGCGCTAACATTGCCTGCCGCATCTAGCGCGCGCACTCGCAAGTAGTGTGTGGTTGTCTGTCCAACGGATTCAGTCGCCAAGAAGGGCTGGGCGATAGTTGTTTCGCTCGTTCCTTCAGCGTCAGGCCCCCAATACACTTGATAAGTTGCCGTCGGATCGAGACTGCGATCCCAAGCAAAGATCGGGTTGTCCACTTCGCTCTGCGCCACATCGCTCTCGACGCCGTTCAACTCGACGGCATACTCGGCCAAGTCGGGCGGCGTAGAATCGCGATCCACCAAGATCCATCCTTCCCAAGCCGTTTGCCGCACGAAATTGTAGGTCAGATAGGCGTAACCCTCTTGGCCCCAGCGCCGCCCCCATGAATTGATAAACTTGAACGTCTGCGCAGCGTCGTCATAACCCACTACGGCAACGGCGTGGCCGCCATAAAAGGTTGATCCTTGAGCAGGCACATCTATCACGGCATTGGTGGGGGTGACGCTCATGAATTCGGAATACACCGGCACAGCCAGCAACACGGGAGTGCCCGCAGCCAGGTATTGTTTCAGTGTGTTCAAAGTGGCTGTGCCACGGCTGGAAAACAGGTTGAGGAACGATTCGGCGCGATACTGGGCCGCTTCTGCCAGCGCCTCGTCCGAGGGGCGCGTGCAAGAATCGCCCGGGTCGTAGGGCATAGCCGACAGGGTAGCCACGCCTTGCTCCACCGCGATGCGCAAACCATTGTACATGCTCATGCCCGCGTCGCGCTGACAGTTCGAAGTCGTGCGCTGGTTATAGATAAAGGCTGGGCTGAATAGCTCATTGGCCTGCGTCGGCGTGCGCCCGCGTTCTAGCCCCTCTTGATACGACCGAGTGTAATAAGCTACAGCCCAACCCACGCAACTAGACTGGCGTCCCTGGTCGCCCACTGACGGCATCGCCTGGCTAAAATCGGCCATAGCGGGCAAGGGCGCGCTACTATCGAGTTGCGGAGCGGTAGGGTAATCGCCCGGAGGAGATGGTACCAGACCCAGACTATAGGCAAAGGGTGATTCTTCCGCCTGGCTGACCAGCGCCGGCGTCATCGCGCCCATCAGGGCTACGAGAACGAGAGCGGCCAGAAATCTAAGCAAGTGGCGAGCCATCATGCACTTCCCATCTACTGATCTGCCCTTATCCTATCACGCCATGGTGAGCGCAGACATAAACCTTACATCAAGACTCACTAAAGATGGTGTGCATGTTCCGTAAAAGAGCCGCAAAGCTTTTTTCCACGCTGTCGCAATAAATCAACAAGGCTCCCCACATGATCGTGTGGAGAGCCTTGTTGAGCCAGATATATGCTATTTACTGGTCACTTTGATACTCTTGGGCTTGATCTCTTCTTGCTTGGGAATCACCAAGGTGAGTACGCCTTGGCTAAAGGTCGCTTCGGCTTTGTCGGCCTGCACTGGGATGTTCAAACGCAACGTGCGCTGGAACTTGCCATAGGCCCGTTCCTGAACCATGTAGTTGACATTATCCAGCGGTCCGGTGATTTCGCCCTTAATGGTGAGCGTATCGCCCTCCAGGGTGATCTCGACATCTTCGGGCTTGACGCCTGGCACTGACGCGGTGATCACCAACTCCTCATCGGTGATGTAGGCGTCAATAGGCAATCCACAGCGGCTCTCGCCAGCGGGCACCATCCAACGAGGGCCAGGGCGAACGAAACTGTCTTCGAACAAGCGGTCCATCGCATCGCGTAACGCCATCATATCCTTGAAGGGTTCCCAACGAGTAATAGACATAGTTCAGCCTCCTCTACTTCTATACTGATCCGAGTCATCTATATCACCAAAAGCACGATTTCTATCTGGAGGTCACTTTGATCGTCTTGGCTTTGGCCTCTTCGGACTTGGGAAGAGTGACTGTCAAGACGCCGTTCTTAAACTCGGCGTCGGCCTTATCCACGCTAACTGCGGTAGGTAACGTCACCGTGCGCGCAAAGCGGCCATAGCGCAGCTCGCGATGCACATAGTTTTTCTCCTCGACGTTCTTTTCGGATTTGGCCTCGCCTTTGATCGTCAAAGTATCGCCAATGACACTGATATCCACATCGTCCGGGTTCACGCCCGGCACAGAGACCTGCACAACAACAGCTTCTTTGGTCTCGTACATATCGAGCGCCAGGTCGCCCTCAGCGCCGACAAAACGCGGAAACCAACGATCCATCATTCGCTCCATCGAATCTCGCATTAGCCGTTCCTCGAAAGGCTCTCGTCTCATCAAGCTACTCATGATATCTTACCTCCTCAAGTTCATCGTCACCCGCTCTTCGAACACGGGCAACTTTAATCTTGCAACCAGAATCATAGCACATCTGATAGGTTTTGTCAATACCTTTTTCACTATTCATCTCATAAAAGTTGATCCGGTTTTTATCAAGGTACTTGACAATGTAAGCGCGAGAAGATATAATGAGGACAGATTACAGACTGCCGGGGCGATCTGACCTGAAAATGACATTCGCAGGCGCGGCGCTAACCGGCCTGGAGTTGGTGTCCGATGGAATATAAAGACTACTATCGCATTCTCGGTGTAGACAAAAATGCGACCGCCGACGAGATCCGCAAAACGTATCGCAAGCTGGCTCGCAAATACCATCCCGACGTTAACCCGAACAACAAGGCGGCCGAGGAGCGCTTCAAAGAGGTCAACGAGGCCTATGAAGTACTGAGCGACGCCGACAAGCGCTCCAAATACGACCAACTCGGGGCGAATTGGCAGCACTTCCAACAAGCCGGGGGTGCTCCGAATAGCTTTGATTGGAGCCAGTGGTTTGCTAACGCCGGACAAGGCGGCCAGCGCGTTCATACCGAGTATGTCAACCTGAATGACTTGTTCGGCAACCAGGGCGGCTTTTCTGATTTCTTCCAAACGATCTTTGGCGGCAATATGTCGCGCGGGAATACCAATTCCCAGGGGTTCTTTCAGCAAGCCAGCGACATCGAGCAGCCGGTTGAGATCACCTTAGAAGAGGCTTACCAGGGCACGGCGCGATTGTTGCAAATAGGCCAGCGCCGACTAGAGGTCAAAATTCCACCCGGTGTGCAAACCGGATCCCGTGTGCGTGTATCGGGCGAGGGTCAATCTGGCGCGAACGGCAGGACCAGAGGCGATCTATATCTGACGATCACCGTGCGCGAGCATCCTGTGTTCCGGCAAGAGGGCAGCAATCTACATATGAAGTTGCCGGTTGATCTATACACGCTCATCTTGGGGGGGGAAGTGACGTTGCAAACCATCAAAGGGCGTAGCGTATCTCTCAAAATCCCCCCAGAGACCCGACCCGACCGTATCTTTAGGCTGGCTGGGCAGGGAATGCCCTTGCTGCGCAACCCCTCGCAATATGGCGACCTTTATGTCGAAATTCAACCGCTCATCCCACAAGGGCTGAGCCAGAAAGAGAAGGAACTGTTCAGCCAATTGGCTGCTTTGCGGAAATAGAGCGGTTATTCGGAGGTTTAGTATGTACCGACGATCTAATTTATTGAAACTTCTGTTTGTTGCCGTTGTTATGCTTGTTCTGGTCGGGTGCGGCCAGGTAGTTCGCGCAGCGCAAGGGACGATGGAGATGGTAGCAGCACTGCGCGCCACCGCTACCCCTTTGCCTACCTCGACCCCTATGCCCACTGCTACGCCATCGGGCGGAGCTATCACGGCGACGCTATCCGATGATCAGATCCTCGATATCGCTGAGGCAATGACGATTCGAGTCTATGAAAAAGTCAGCCCTTCAGTAGTGCACATCACCAGCAAAGTGATCAACATGGACTTTTTCGGAGGGCTGTATCCCTCAGAGGGTACGGGATCCGGGTTCATCATTGATAAGCAAGGTCACATCGTCACCAACCACCATGTGATCGAAGACGCCGAAACTATCGAGGTGACGTTGCTCGACGGGACTGTAGCTGAGGCTAGGGTCATAGGCACGGACCCGCTTAACGACCTAGCTGTTATTCAGGTGAATGTTGACCCGGCAAAACTTCAACCAGTGGACATGAGCTATGAAGGCGATCTGAAAGTAGGACAGCGCGCTATCGCCATCGGCAACCCGTTCGGTTTGGATTGGACCCTGACATCAGGGGTAATTAGCTCCATCGGGCGACCACTTCAAGTCTCGTCAGAACGGATCATCTTTGACGTGATTCAAACTGACGCAGCTATCAATCCAGGTAATTCGGGCGGCCCGCTGCTCAACTCTCGAGGGCAACTGATTGGCGTCAACGCTGCGATCCGTTCGGGCGCGGAAAACATCGGTTTTGCCATCCCTCTTGGTACGCTGCGTCGTGTGGTCCCGGAACTGATCGCTAATGGACGTTACCCACACCCGTGGCTTGGGGTAGCCGGGTACAGTCTTGGCCCGGAACTAGCCAAAAACCTGAATTTGCCCGTGGAAAAAGGGGTGCTGGTAGCCCGAGTCTATAACAACAGCCCCGCCGTGCGCGCTGGATTGCAGGGCGCGAGCCGCGAAGCCATTATCGGCAACCGACGTCTATTGGTGGGAGGTGATATCATCGTAGAACTCGATGGCCAAACCATTGATAGCAATATCACTTTGACACAAGTGTTGGAGACCCGCACCCGTGTGGGTGATGAAGTCGAGATCAAGTTCTATCGGGGCAATAAGCTGATGTCGGCGCGCGTCAAGCTGGCAGTCACTCCCAATTAGTCTGATTTTTGCTGACGATGGGGCATTTTATGAAACACGATGGAGGTCAAGCATGACAGATGACCTGCTAAGGGATGATGAACCTTGTTACGTAATCAGTATAGCGGCCAAGCTGGTCCAGCTTCACCCCCAGACGCTGCGCTATTATGATCGCATTGGTCTGCTCAAACCATCGCGCACATCAGGGCGCATCAGGCTGTATTCGCAGCGCGACGTCGAAACGCTGCGCAAGATCACCCGCTTGATGGACGAGTTGGGAGTGAACCTCGCAGGGGTTGAAGTTATTCTGAATATGTCTCGGCACATTGAGGATTTGCAAGGGCGGCTGGATGCTCTGCAACGCGAGGCGGAGGCTGAAATTACCGAGTTGCGTCGAAGAATCAAAGAGCTAGAGGGAGGTCAACGGGATTACCGAATCATCAAGGTCGAGCGCAGAGAGTGATGGCCGAGTTCGCGGGGCCAAGACCCCACAATTTGATGGGAGGGAGAGCGATAATGGACGAAAAGGAATTGCAGTCCCTGGTCGAGTTCAACGGCGTACAACCCGTGCTGAGCTTGTACCTGGATACCAACCTAGCCCACCAATCCAAAGACGCCGTCAAGCTCTTGTTTCGCGAGCACACCAAGAACTTGCCCCGAGAAGCGGCTCCTATCATAGGAGAAATCAGCAAATACCTCGACTTTGAATACGATTGGCAATCAAGAGGTTTGGCCGTCTTTGCCTCGGGCAAAGAACTATGGAAGGTTATCCCACTTCCCATTGCAGTGCGCACACAAGCTGTGTGGGCCAATCGCCCTTATGTACGGGTGCTATCTGACGTGCTAGATCGGTTCGGGGCCTATGCCGTCGCGCTGTTCGATCAGCGTAGTTTGCGCCTGTTCGCCGTGGCAGGCGGTAAAATTCAGGCGGCGACCGAATCGTTCGGGGAGGAACTCAAACGACATAAGCAGGGCGGGTGGGCCGCTGCGCGCTACCAGCGGCATGAGGATAATTTGGTGCTGCATAATCTGAAACAGGCTGTCGAGGTGTTGCAAGCCTTTTGCCAGGAGACGGGCTGCAAACGGTTGATGCTGGCTGGGAGCGCCGAGGTGTTGGCGCAAGTGCGTGAATTGCTGCCCAATCCGCTGCGTAGCCTAATCATCGGCGAATTTACCGCCGATGTACAAGCCTCTCCCAATGCGGTATTGACGCTCTCGCTCGACATTGCCGCCCAAGCCGATCTGATGGAAGAACAGCAACTCGTCGAGCAAGTAGTTACCGCTGCCGCTAAGGGGGGCAGCGGAGTCATAGGCTTGGCCGATACGCTTTCGGCGTTACACCAAGGCCGCGTCCATCAGCTTCTCGTAGAAGAGAACTATACTGCGTCGGGTTATGTCTGTGGACATTGCGGCTATATTGCCGCCGAACACGCAGCAAAATGCCCCTACTGCGGTTACAGCGAGATCAGCGCCTCGCCCGACGTGGTCAACCGCGCGATCCACAAAGCTCTCGAAACGGGCGCTACGGTCAACGTGGTGCGCGAAAGCGATGCGCTAACCCAAGCGGGAGGGGTGGCTGCGCTGCTCCGTTACTGAGCGCTTTCCTTGTAGCGCACATTGGCTTGCCAGAGTTAACGACTTAAATTGAACCGTTAGGATGATAGTCAAATGAATCTCAACCAATACACACAAATGGCCCAAGAGGCCGTCCTGGCCGCCCAGGAACTGGCGGAAACGCGAAATCATAGCCAAATCGAGGTTGAGCACCTGCTGCTGGCTCTTTTGCAACAGCGCGAAGGCGTTGCATCCCAGATTTTGCTCAAAATGGGGGTTGCGCCCGAGACAGTGGCCCAAGAGCTAGAGGCTGAACTAAACCGGCTGCCCCAAGCATATGGCCCCGCTCAGCGTTACCTAGCGCAGCGAACCAGTGTGGCGTTGCGCGCAGCGCAAGATGAAGCCACGCGCATGAAAGATGAATACGTCTCCACCGAGCACCTGTTGCTGGGCTGCTTGGCCGACCAGGGGCGGGCGGGCGATATTTTGCGTCGACACGATCTGAGCCGCGAGCGCGTCTATCAGGCATTGACGCAAATCCGCGGCTCGCAGCGCGTCACCGACCAGAACCCCGAAGGACGCTATCAGGCGCTAGAGAAATACGCCCGCGACTTGACCGATGCGGCGCGCAAGGGTAAGCTCGACCCAGTGATTGGGCGCGACGAGGAAATTCGCCGCGTGGTACAGGTGCTTTCGCGCCGCACCAAGAACAACCCCGTACTGGTAGGTGAAGCCGGCGTAGGCAAGACGGCCATCGTCGAGGGATTGGCCTTGCGCATCATCAACGGCGATGTGCCCAAAGGTTTGCGCGACAAGCGTGTCATCGCCCTTGATCTGGGGGCGCTCGTAGCCGGCGCCAAGTATCGCGGCGAATTCGAGGAACGCCTCAAAGCGGTGCTGAAAGAAGTCCAAAGCGCCGAGGGACAGATTATTTTGTTCATTGACGAGTTGCATACTGTAGTGGGCGCTGGCGCCGCCGAGGGATCGCTCGACGCCTCTAACATGCTCAAGCCCATGTTGGCTCGCGGTGAGTTGAATTGCATCGGCGCCACTACCATCAACGAATATCGCAAATATATCGAAAAGGACCCCGCGCTGGAACGACGCTTTCAGCCGATCTTTGTCGAACAGCCCAATGTCGAAGAGACGATCAGCATTTTGCGCGGCCTAAAAGAGCGCTATGAGGTGCATCATGGCGTGCGCATCCAGGATGCCGCGTTAATCGCAGCGGCGACGCTATCGGATCGCTACATCGCCGACCGTTTCTTGCCCGACAAAGCGATTGACTTGGTGGACGAAGCCGCCGCGCGACTCCGCATGGAGATCGATAGTTCGCCGCGTGAGATCGAAGAGTGCCAGCGACGGATCATGCAATTGCAGATCGAACAGCAGGCATTGAGCAAAGAGCGCGATGAGGCCTCGAAAGATCGTTCATCCAAGATCGCCAAGGAGTTGGCCGACCAGCAAGAGAAATTGCAAGCGCTTCAAGCGCGCTATGAACGTGAGCGCGACGCGATCCAAAGCATCCACCAAACCAAGGCGCGTCTGGAAGAACTGCGCAATCAGGCCGAGCAGGCCGAGCGCCGTGCTGACCTGGAGACCGCCGCTCGACTGCGCTATTCGGACATCTTGCAGCAGGAACGGCAATTAAAGGAACAAGAAGCGCGGCTTGCCCAGATCGAACAGGGGCAGCGCATGTTGCAGGAGGAAGTAAGCGACAGCGACATCGCCGAAATCGTGGCCAAATGGACGGGCATTCCCGTCTCACGCCTGGTGGAAAGCGAGATGTTCAAACTCATTCACATGGAAGAGCGACTACACCAACGTGTAGTGGGTCAAGACGAAGCCATCGTGGCAGTGGCCAATGCGGTACGCCGTTCGCGGGCGGGGTTGCAAGACCCCAATCGTCCCATTGGCTCGTTCATCTTTTTAGGGCCTACTGGCGTGGGCAAGACCGAATTGGCGCGCGCTTTGGCCGAGTTTCTGTTCGACGATGAAAACGCCATGATCCGCTTGGATATGAGCGAATACCAGGAGCGCCACACCGTAGCGCGCATGATCGGCGCGCCGCCGGGCTATGTGGGCTATGAGGAGGGCGGCCAGCTTACCGAGGCTGTGCGTCGCCGGCCCTATGCTGTGGTTTTGCTGGATGAGATCGAAAAAGCTCACACCGAGGTGTTCAACGTTTTGTTGCAGCTCCTCGATGATGGCCGCTTGACCGATGGCAAGGGGCGGGTTGTAAGTTTCAAAAACACCGTCGTCATCATGACCTCTAACGTGGGCAGCCAGTGGATCAATCAGCAGGCAGTGGTGCAAGATGAGGAGGCCGTGCGCGCGCGAGTGATGGATGCCTTGCGGCAGCAATTCCGCCCCGAGTTTTTGAACCGCGTAGATGAGGTCATCCTATTTCACGCCTTGGGCCGCGAGGATTTGGCTCAGATTGTGGATATTCAGATCAAGCGCTTGGCTGCGACGCTGGCGACTCGCCAAATTGGCTTACAAATATCGGCTGAGGCGCGCGCGGCGTTGGCCAACGAAGGCTACGATCCTGTCTATGGCGCACGCCCGCTCAAACGCACCATCCAGCGGCGTATTCAAGACCCTCTAGCGCTACATATCCTGCGCGGCGAGTTCCACGAGGGTGATACCGTTCTGGTAGACCATGCGAACGAAGAATACACTTTTAGTCGCGCCGAAAAGGCGCATGAGGCTGCCCGTTAGCGGCCTCGCCGGCGCGCTCGTCGGCCCGGCGATACAATGAACGAGGTATAAGCATGTTAGGATTCGACCGTTTCACCGAACGCGCCCAAGAGGCCGCCACGCGCGCCTACGAGATCATGCAGCGCTACCACCACACACAGCTCGATACCGAGCATCTGTTGCTGGCGCTGTTAGAGCAGAGCGACGGCATTGTGCCGCAAATCCTCACCGAGCAGGGGATCGAGGTCGGGAGCGTCCGCCGTAGGCTAGATGATGTGCTGAAAGCCAGTCCACGCATGTCAGTGCCGGGGTCGTATCAGCCCCAGCAAGTGTACATCACGCCACGCGTCAAGCGACTTATGGATCGCTCCAATGAGGAAGCATCCAAGCTCAAAGATGAGTTCATCTCCACCGAGCATTTCCTACTAGCGATTCTGAGTGAGCCGGATAGCGCCGCCGCGCGTATTCTTACCGATGCCGGAATCACCTATGCGCGTTTTGCCGAGGCGTTGACCGAATTTCGCGGGGGCAAGCGCGTCACTAGCCCCAAAGCCGAATCACGCTCAACGACGCTGGACAAATACAGCCGCGATCTGACTCAACTGGCCCGCGAGGGCAAACTCGATCCGGTCATCGGGCGCGACGCCGAAATCATGCGCGTGTTGCAGGTGCTCTCGCGTCGCACCAAGAACAACCCGGTGCTCATCGGCGAAGCTGGCGTCGGCAAGACCGCCATCGTGGAGGGGCTGGCCCAAAAGATCGTGGCCGGCGATGTGCCTGAGACGTTGATGAACAAGCGCCTGATCTCACTCGATTTAGGCGCGATGGTGGCCGGCGCGCGCTTTCGCGGCGAGTTCGAGGAACGGTTGAAATCGTCGCTAGAAGAAGTGCAGCAAGCCCAAGGCGCGATCATCTTGTTCATTGATGAATTGCATACCGTGGTGGGAGCAGGCGCCGCGCAAGGCGCCATTGACGCCTCGAACATGATGAAGCCCGCCCTGGCGCGGGGCGAGTTGCGTTGCATCGGGGCGACTACGCTGGACGAATATCGCCAGCACATCGAACGCGACAGCGCTTTAGAGCGCCGTTTTGCGCCTATTTACGTGGAGGAGCCGAGTGTCGAGGACACCATCGAGATGCTGCGCGGCCTCAAAGATCGTTATGAAAAACACCATCAGGTCAAGATCACCGATCAAGCCATCGTGGCAGCGGCGCGCTATTCGGATCGCTATGTTAAGGATCGTCACTTGCCCGACAAAGCGATTGACTTGATTGATGAGGCCGCCTCTCGGCTGCGCATCACCATTCACAGCTTGCCGCCCGATCTGAAAGAGTTGCGTCTGGGGTTGCGACAACTTGCCGAGGAGGAAGAGGCTGCTGGGCAAGAGCGCCACTATGAACGCGCTGCCCAAATTCGCAGCGAGCGGCTACAAAAAGAGATAGAATTCGCCACCAAGCGCGCCGCCTGGCAACAGGAGCAAGGCATAGATGAGATCGTGGATGCCGAGGATGTGGCCAAGATCGTGGCGGTATGGACAGGCATTCCCGTCAGCCGGATGCAAGAGGCCGAGACGGCTCGCCTGCTAGAGATGGAAGAGCACCTGCGCCAGCGCGTCGTCGGCCAGGATGAGGCCATCGTCGCCGTGTCCGACGCTATCCGCCGCGCTCGTTCGGGACTCAAAGACCCACGTCGGCCTATCGGCAGCTTTATCTTTCTCGGCTCTAGCGGCGTGGGCAAGACTGAGCTGGCCAAAGCGTTGGCGGCTTTCCTCTTTGACGATGAAGATGCACTGATCCAGATTGATATGAGCGAGTATGGCGAACGGCACACCGTATCACGGCTCATCGGCGCGCCGCCGGGCTATGTGGGTTATGACGAGGGCGGCCAACTCACGGAGGCGGTGCGTCGTCGGCCCTACCAAGTGATCCTGTTCGACGAGATCGAAAAGGCTCATGCCGATGTGTGGAACTCGCTGATGCAGATCCTCGAAGAGGGGCGGCTCACCGATGGCCATGGGCGCACGGTAGATTTTCGCAACACCGTGATCGTGATGACCTCCAACATCGGCACACGTTATGCCAGCCGCAAGGGTCAGATAATCGGCTTTCAGGTAGGTGCGCCGCCCAATCCCGATAACCAGTTCGTGGACGACGTTTCCGAAAGCTTAAAGCGCACTTTCCGACCCGAGTTCCTAAATCGTATTGACGAGGTTATCGTGTTCCACACGCTGACGCGCGAGAATGTGATGCGCATTGTGGATCTCCAGATGCGCGATGTTCAAGAGCGCCTGCGCGATCAGGATATGCGCGTCGAGTTAACGGAAGCCGCCAAAGGCTGGTTGGCCGACAAAGGTTATGACGCGGCATTCGGCGCCCGGCCGCTGCGACGCACTATACAGCAATACATCGAAAGCCCGCTCTCGCGCGAGCTGCTCAAGGGTAGTATCAAGCCGGGCGATACGATCCTTGCGGACTTGGATACCGCCGGCGACACTTTGACGCTTACTCGCAAGTCAAGCGAACCGCCCACCGAAACGCCCGAACCAGCGTCGAGCCAGGACGAAGCCGCCCCAGAACAGTAAAGGCCCAATATACATGAATGCACCTTTAGATGCAGCCTCATGGACGAATACTCTATCAGAAGCCTGCCCCGCTGTGGGCGGGCTTCTAACCGAATTCTCACGGCATCCTACGCTCGGTCCGATGGCGCCCGATCTGGCTCGCGCCTATCAGACTATCGCCTCGTCATTAGAACGCAGCGGGACGCTCTATTTGTGTGGCAACGGCGGCAGTTTCAGCGACGCGTTGCACATCTCGGGCGAGCTGCTCAAATCGTTCGCCCTGCCCCGACCCTTGCCCGAACCATTGCGCACGCGCCTAGCTGACCAGCCTCATGGCGATGAGCTGGCTGTACACTTGCAGGCGGGTCTGCGCGCTCACGTATTGGGCTGCAACCCAGCGCTCGGCTCGGCGGTAGCCAACGATATCCGCATGGATGGTATCGGCTACGCCCAAGAGTTAATGGCGCTGGCGCGCCCAGGCGATGTGCTGCTAGGGATTTCCACCAGCGGCAAGGCGCGCAGCGTGTTGTTGGCTATCGAAACGGCCCACGCGCTAGAGATGGCAACCATCGGTCTTACTGGTCAGGCGCCCAACCCTCTTGCCAATATGGTGGATATCCCTCTCACCGTGCCCGAGAAAGAAACCTACCGCATCCAGGAGTTACACATCGCGCTATATCATCAGCTTTGCCTGCTGCTGGAAGCTCACTTTTTCGGTTGCGCACCAGCGGCGAACGGTGTATAACTCGCCCGCAACGCGCTTTCCTCAATCGCCCAACATTGAATTGAAAGGACGACTTCATGCCGAAAAAGCTTGCGGGGTACTTTCCGATCATGGCCACGCCCTACCGTAAGGATGGCCAGGTAGATTTGGCCAGCACGCGCCGCCTGACCGAGTTTCTGATCCAGAATGGCGCGCAGGGCATGTCGCCCAACGGCGGCGACTCGGAGGGACGTTTTTTGACCGAAGAGGAGCGGATGCGTCTCACCGATGCGGTGGTTGAGACGAATAACGGGCGCACGCCCGTACTGGTCGGCACGACCTCGCTGGATGTCGAAGAGTCGGCGCGCCTGAGCCGCTACGCTGAAAAAGCCGGCGCCGACGCCATCTTTGTGATGCCTTCGTGGGATGCTTGGGACCCGACCAAATTCACTCAAGAGGAAATGCTGGCGCGCTACGACACCATTTTGGATGGGCTGACGATTCCGATCATGATCCACGCCACGCCAGGCATGGATGTACCCTTTCTGGAAAAGCTGATCGCGCGCTATCCTGCCATCCAAT
>CAZYPJ010000055.1:0-438 GCA_964649365.1 uncultured Anaerolineales bacterium
AAGCAAAGGGGATGCGTTTCAGGCAGGGTGCTTTTGCCCAAGAGTGTAGTTACCCCGGGGTTTTGGGCCTTTTCCGCCAGAGCGCGGAACTCGGCGCTGGCCTGCGAGATGATGATGCCGCGCCCGCCGATCAGCAGTGGCTTTTGCGCCTGGTTAATCATTTCGGCGGCTTGTTTGATCTGGCGCGCATTGCCATAGAGATGGGGGCGATAACCGGGCAAATTGACCGCTTCGGGATAGCTGAACTCGCCCAAGCTGACCTGTGCGTCTTTGGTGAGGTCTATCAGCACCGGGCCGGGGCGGCCCGTGCGGGCGATGTGAAATGCCTCTTTGACAGCGCGCGGAATATCATTGACATCGGTGATCAGATAATTGTGCGTGGTGATGGGCATCGTAATACCCGTGATATCCACCTCTTGAAAATAGTCGGTGCCCAGC
>CAZYPJ010000055.1:448-16312 GCA_964649365.1 uncultured Anaerolineales bacterium
GGATGGGACTTGGCCGGTGATGGCCACGATGGGCGACGAATCCATCATCGCATTGGCGATGCCTGTCACCAAATTGGTCGCGCCGGGGCCAGAGGTGGCCAAGCACACGCCCACTTTGCCGGTGACGCGAGCGTAGCCATCAGCAGCGTGGGCCGCAGCTTGCTCATGACGCATGGTGATGTGGCGGACGGGGTAGCGCGTCATTTCATGATACACCGGCATGATCTGGCCGCCAGTGATGCCAAATACCACCTCCACTCCCTCGCGCACCAGGCATTCCCAAAGGATCTGAGCTCCATTCAACTTCATACTGGTTCTCCCTCGTAATTGGGCCATTGATTATGAGTATTGGCTCTGAACAGGTGGGAACCCTGAACCTCTCACGGAGGTCCTTAATCGCGGAAAACTGCGCCCGTGCTGGCTGAAGTGACTAGCTCGGCATAGCGTCGCAGATAGCCTGATTTGACGCTCGACTCAAAAGCGGGCAAAGCCTGCAAACGGCGCGCGATCTCGGCCTCTGGTACTTCCAAATCGAGGCGATGGCCGGCGATATCAATGCTGATGATGTCGCCATCCTGGATGGCTGCGATAGGGCCGCGCGCTGCCGCCTCGGGCGAGACGTGCCCGATGGCTGACCCGCGCGTCGCGCCTGAGAAACGCCCATCGGTGATCAGCGCGATCTTGTCATCCATGCCCATGCCCGAAAGCATCGAAGTAGGCGTGAGCATCTCGCGCATGCCAGGCCCGCCTTTGGGGCCTTCGTAACGCAGCACCAGCACTTCGCCTTCTTTGAAGTGCCTCGCCATGATCGCCTTGGTGGCGGCCTCTTCCGAATCGAACACCCGCGCCGGGCCGCGATGCTTCATCATCTTGGGCGAGACAGCGGCGCTCTTGACCACAGCGCCTTCGGGCGCCAGGTTGCCAAAGAGAATCGTTAGGCCGCCGGTGCGCGAATAAGCGTTCTCGACGTTGCGCAGCACCTGGCGGTCTATCAAGCTATAGTCGGACGCCCATTTCGATCCAGGTCGGAGATTTTCACTTACGGGTTGGCCGGTCGCGGTCATAGCGTTGGCCTTCAACAGGCCCAAGGAGTCCAATTCGTGCATGATCGCGCCAATGCCGCCAGAGTAATATAGATCCTCGATGTGGTAATTGCTGGCCGGCGAGAGCTTGCACAGATGGGGAGTTCTCTGGCTGAACCCATTGAGATCATTGAGGTCGAACTTGAGGCCAGCTTCGTGGGCGATAGCGATGAGGTGCAGCACCGAGTTGGTCGAGCCGCCCATCGCCATGTCGGTGGAAAAGGCGTTGCAGAAGGCGTCGTAGGTGAGAATGTCGCGGGGTTTGATGTCGCGGCGCAGCAGCTCCATCACCTGCACGCCGGCCTGCTTGGCCAGCGCCAACCGCCGCGAGCTGACCGCGGGCGTGGCGCCATTGCCCGGCAAGGCGATGCCCAATGCTTCACACAGACAGCCCATGGTGTTGGCCGTGAACATGCCCGCGCACGAGCCGCAGCCTGGGCAGGAGGCCTTTTCGATCTGGGTCAACTCGGCCTCGCTGATCTTGCCGCTGGCGGCGGCGCCTACGGCGCTAAAGACGCTTTGCAGATCCATGATCTCGTTGCCCCGGCGGCCCGCCAGCATCGGCCCGCCGGTGACGACCACGGCGGGAATATTCAATCGTGCAGCTGCCATCACCATGCCTGGGATGATCTTGTCGCACGCGGGGACGAGCACCACGGCATCAAAAGCGTGCGATTGCACCACTACTTCGACCGAGTCGGCGATCAACTCGCGCGAGGCCAGCGAGAACTTCATTCCCGCATGACCCATCGCGATGCCGTCGCACACGCCGATGGTGTTGACCTCGAACGGCGTCCCGCCCGCCATGTAGATGCCCGCCTTGACGGCTTCGTTCAGGGAACGCAAATGCATATGGCCAGGTATAATCTCGGAGAAGGAGCTAACCACCCCAACAAAGGGACATTCCATCTCGTCATCGGTGCGGCCCAAAGCCCATAGCAATGAGCGATGAGGGGCGCGCTCGATTCCTCGTTTGACGGCATCGCTTCTCATGATAGGTGCTCCTCTCGTGATGGATGGGTATTCTGGTTTGAGAAAAGAAAGAGCCAACGCCTACGAGACAGTCATTGTCTCACAGACGCTGGCTTCATTGCACAGCTCGTGATTGAGTGTAAACAGCTAGTTACGTCGTCGCTCTTACATGAAAAGAGCCTCATCCCGGTTGGGTGAGGCTCCTGGTTTGATCTGTTCTATGATTGCACGTCTAGCGAGAACAGGCGACCCTCCCAACCGGCATTAGCCCCTCAATAACGAGGAGCACAACTAGGACGAGAATAATGATGCCGTTGTAGAGGGCGCTGTTGGACATTGCGATTCACGCTTCCGTTACTGGAATTAGCACAAGCATATCACGGTTTGGGCGATTTGTCAAACGCGAGTTTGTTGAGGATTTTCACTGACATACTCATTCCGAGGACGGGAAGGCAAACTCGCTAAGGATTCAGCGCCTCGATATTGGGTTTCCAACCCAGAGCAGCGATCATTTCTTCGACTTCGGCAGGTTGCAGAGCGCGTCCTTTGCCTGCCAATGCCACTAGCACCGACTCCATCAGGTTCGTGCCGAATGAGCGCGTGCCCAAACGAGGGGTGCTCGTCACTAGGTAGCGCACGCCCCGCTCGCGAAATAACGCCACATCACGGGCCGTGGTAGTGTTGGTGGCTACGATTTTGCCGCGCATATCGAGCGGCATGTAGTGAGTGACATAATTGCAGTCGCCGGCGATCACCTGCGCCCAGGCGAACCATTTTTCGTATCGCGGAGTGTTCATATCCTCGCGTTCGCCGGTAGGGTAGAGCATACTCATGGGCAGAAAGCGCAGCAATGGCCCCATGATGTGCGCTACGCGATTGACCGCTGGCAAGGTGCGCAGCGCAACGGGAATCCCCAGCGCGAACATAAGGTCGCCGATGCATAGCTCGTAACCGGCTTCCGCAAATGACTTGGCGAGGCCCATACGGTCCACCGCCGAGGTGATGAGCGCGCGTTTGTCGTGTACGGCGTCGCCGATCTCGCGCTCGATGGTTTGAGCCATGCGACGCTCCATCACGTTCTTGAACCCCGATCCGTCCACTACCGGGGTACGCTTGACGTTTTCGATGAGCTGATAGATGCCGGGCAGGGCATAGCTGCGATCCAAAGCGTCAAAATTGAGCACCGCCCCTCCCACGCCCAAGCACTCCACTTGCCCATCCAGTTCTTCGTAGAGTTGCTTGGCTTTGGAGGTATCGCCGTTGGTGCCTACCCGTTCAACGGAGATTTCTTGGCCCAAAAGTTCGACGACGATTCTGTAATCACGTGAGGCGCTTCCCAGGCTCACGCTGACGACTCGTTTCATAGTTTCCCCCGCCGCTTGTAATCTGAACGGACGACCAACCTATATGTAATAACCTGCTCTCTTGATCCGAGTTGCGCCCCACAGCACTGCATCTGCCCGGGCAAACAAAGCGATCAGGGATGTGGTGAGCTATCCCTGATCGCCCTATCGGGTTGTCAATTTTGCGCTACCGCCCGAATTCGCGGCTGAGGCGGTCGGCGACGGCTTGGCCTGTCAGACCGTGCTTGGCGAGTAGCTCATCGGCGAGACCGGATTCGCCGAATACATCTTGGGTGCCCAGACGGATGAGTCGCGCCCCGCAGCCCGATTCGGCCATTACCTCGGCTACGGCGCTGCCCAGGCCGCCAATGATACTGTGTTCCTCGATGGTGACAACCACCGGCGTCGTGGTCATGGCCTGCACCACCGCCATACGATCCAATGGTTTAATTGTGCCCATGTTCATCACAGTGGCGCTCACATGGCGGTTGGCGAGCAGCTCCGCCGCTTGCAGCGCCACGTTGGTCATGTGTCCACAAGCGATGAGCGTCAGATCGGGGCCATGGCGCAACACTTGCGCCTTGCCCAACTCAAAGCGATAGCTGCTATCAAAGATGTCGGGCACGGGATAGCGTCCTAGACGTAGATATACCGGGCCATTGATCTCGGCGGCGGCCAAAGTCATGGCGCGCGTCTCGACGCCGTCCGCTGGCACGAGTACAGTCATATAGGGTAGGGCGCGCATCAGAGCCACATCCTCCAGCGATTGGTGGCTGGCGCCGTCGGGCCCTTGCGTCAGCCCCGCGCTGGAGCCTGCTAGCACGACATGAAGCTTGGAATAACACACCTGGATGCGGATTTGGTCGTAGCAATGCGCAGTAATGAACATGGCAAACGAATTGGCATAGGGGATCAACCCTTGCGATGCCATACCTGCTGCCGTGCTTACCATATCCATTTCGGCGATGCCGATATCTATAAAGCGTTCGGGGAAGGCTTCCTTGAACAGCACCGTGCGAGTGGACTTGTACAGATCGGCGTCGAGCACGACGACATTGGGGTTCTGTTTGCCCAACTCGACCAGCGCCTCGCCGTAAACAAACCGCGTCTCTCTCAATTGCGACATGTTACGCCTCCCGCAACGCTTGGAGTGTGGCTTCCAGCTCGGCTAGCGCCGCTGTTATCTGCTCGGGGGTCAAAGCGGAATTGTGGAACTCGGGTCGCCCTTCGAGGAACGAGACTCCTTTGCCTTTGACGGTGTGGGCGATGATAACGCAAGGCGCCTCGGCCTCGGCCTCGGCCCAATCGAGCGCCTCGCAAAGCTGAGCCATATCGTGGCCATCTACCTCGCGCGCATGCCAGCCGAACGATTCCCAACGCGCGGCGACCGGCCCCATGACCTTACCACAGGCGGTAGCATCCATCGCTTTCAGACCATTCCAATCAACAATTGCCGTCACATTGTTGAGGCAGTGCTTGGGCGTAGTCATGGCCGCCTCCCACACTTGGCCTTCTTGCGTCTCGCCGTCGCCGATCAGACAATAGACGCGATAGGCCTGCCCCTTGATGCGGCCCGCCAACGCCATGCCGTTGGCGAACGAAAGTCCTTGCCCCAGGCTACCGGTGCAGCCTTCGAGTCCGGGCAGGAGGTGCGCCGCCGGATGACCTTGCAAGCGGCTACCCAGCTTTTTCATAGTGAGCAGTTCTTCCACTGGGAACACACCCAACATAGCCAGCGAAGCGTATTGCGCCGGTACGCAATGGCCCTTGCTCATGATGAAACGATCGCGTTCCGGCCATTTAGGGTTCTTGGGGTCGTAGCGCATCTTGTAAAAATAGAGCGCCGTGACGATGTCGGCTGCCGAGAGCGATCCGCCAAAATGATGAGCCTTGTTCGGCCCAAACATGCGGACGATGTGCCAGCGCATCTCGGCGGCTATCTGGCGCAATTGACGAACATCACGAGTGGTCATGCGCGCTGTGCCTCCTTGCCAAAATAGATCGGGCGGGCGATCCTCATATCGCCCTCACACGGCCTTCACAATTCCTCCATGCAGAACGCCTATACTGTATGTAGAAACGACAATTTGGTCAAGCCGCAAAAACGTTTGGCAATTGATGATGATTGACATACTGCATTCCTCGCGCTAATCTTGCTGCAAAGAATATGGAGTAGGGCTTATGAAAATCTTGGTAATAGATGATGAAGCCCAGATCGTGCGCGTATTGCGAGGCTATTTGGAGCAGGCGGGCTATCAGGTACTGGCTGCTTACGATGGTAAAGAGGCGTTGCGGCTCGCGCGGCAAGAGTTCCCCGATCTCATTTTGCTCGATCTAATGTTGCCGGGCGTGGATGGCGTCGAGGTGTGTCGCACGTTGCGCAAAGAGTCGAACGTGCCCATCATCATGCTCACAGCGCGAGTGGAGGAGACAGATCGCATTATCGGGCTAGAGTTGGGCGCCGATGACTATGTGCCCAAGCCGTTCAGCCCGCGCGAAGTGGTCTCTCGGGTGCGAGCTGTGTTGCGGCGCGTTCATCCTCAGGCGGTCAGCGCCGATGAGGTGGTTGCAGTGGGCGAATTGCGGCTCGACGTAGCCCGGCGGACGTTGACGGTGGGCGAGCGCCCGGTAGAGCTGACTCCCTCCGAGTTCGAGATTTTGGCGGCGATGATGCGCTCGCCCGGGCGGGTGTTCAGCCGGGCGCAATTACTCGACGCTACGCAAGGCGCCGCCTACGAGGGGTATGAACGCACCATAGATACCCACATTAAGAATCTGCGCCAAAAGATCGAAACCACACCGCGCCAGCCCGAGTACATCCTCACGGTGCATGGCGTGGGCTACAAAGTTCGCGAGGATTGATGTGCTCAAAAGTCTGCCTCTGGCTTTCAAATTAACCCTGGCTTTGGCGCTTACTGTGGTCGTAGCAGTGGGGGCGGTATCTCTGCTCGCCAATCGTTCGGCGGCGCGGCACTTTGAGGATTATTTTTCTACTGCTATGCGCCCGCGCTTGAGTATCCTGGTTCCGTTGCTGGCCGAATACTATGAGGCGCAGGGCAGTTGGGATGGTCTCGACCAAGTGTTGATCGTACAACCAATGGGCGGCGGCATGATGGGCATGGGCGCTCAGCGCGGCCAGGGGAGCATGATGTCGGCCAACGCTGCCAACTTGATAGTGACCGACGCCAAAGGCCGAGTGATATTCGATAGCGCCAAACTCTATATAGGGCGACGACTGGGGCCGCGCGTGCTAGAACGATCCCAGCCGATTCAGATTGACGGGCAGATAGTGGGCTATGTGCTGGCTGGAGCAGGGCCACAAGAGCAGGCTTTCAGTCAACGGCTCAACACCTCGATCCTTTGGGCAGGACTGTTGGCCGGGATAGTGGCCATTGGGTTGGGGTTGCTGCTCACCCGCATTGTGACTCAACCGTTGCGCGCGGTGCGCGACGCCGCACGGCGCATCGGCGCGGGCGAGCTTTCGCACCGCGTGCCGATCATGGCTCATGATGAGATCGGCGATGTAGCCCAGCAATTCAACGAGATGGCCGCCGCGCTAGAGCGCGACGAGGAACTGCGCCGCAAAATGACCGCCGACATTGCTCACGAGCTACGCACGCCGCTGGCAGTGCTGCGCGGCCAGGTAGAAGCGTTAGAAGATGGCGTCTTTGAGCTTTCTGCCGAGAACCTGGCGCCTATTCACGACCAGGTGATGTTGTTGGGCCGCCTGGTGGATGATCTGCGCGACCTCGCTTTGGCCGAGGCGGGGCGGTTGTCGTTGGAGCGCGCCGACGTGGCGCTTGGAGGCCTGGTCGAGCGCGTGGCGGCCGCCTATCGGTCCAGGGCGCAGGAAAAAGCTGTCACGCTGATTACCGAATTACAAGAACCGCTCCCGATGGTGTTTGCCGACTCTCAACGATTGGAGCAAGTCCTGGGAAACCTGCTTAGTAACGCGTTGCGCTATACGCCCTCTGGGGGGCGAATTGTTGTGAGAGCCTGGGCCGACGAGCAAGGCGCCGCGCTGGCAGTACAAGATAGCGGCGTGGGCATCGCGCCCGATGACTTGCCTCACGTGTTCGAGCGCTTTTACCGCGCCGACCCTTCGCGCAGCCGCGCCGATGGCGGCAGTGGACTTGGGCTGGCCATTGTCAAGCAGATCGTGGAAGCTCATGGCGGCCAGGTAGAAGTGCAGAGCCTACCCGAGCAGGGCGCCACATTCACTGTGCGTCTGCCTGTGGAAAAGAGCTAGCTACTAAATGCGGGGGAGGCTATTTGACTTGAGATGTCGGCGACCGACCAACAGGAGCAAATATCAATAGATCTCGACGACGGTTTCGTTGTCAGCCGCAAACACGAACGTCAGGCGAACTGTTTTTGAGGCCATGATAAGCGGCAACCAGTGTGGGCCGTCCTGCCACATCTGGTCAAAGGGCAAGTGCTGCACATTGAACCAGACAGGTTTCATCTCGGCGCTTTCCACTGGCTCGCCGCCCCAGGCCGTCGCACCGAAAACATGCGCCACCTGGCTCCAGGCGGGCCTGGTCGGGAAGAGGAAGGTCAGATGGCCCGCCTCTTCTAGATCGCCCTCTTGAACTCGCACCCCGATCTCTTCTGCGACTTCTCTGACCGCTGCCTGTGTAACCGTTTTGCCAGCTTCGACCTTGCCGCCAATCCCGGCATATTTGTTTGCGCCAAAGCCCGTCTTCTTGAGCCCCAAAAGAACCTGACGCGGCGACTCGCTTCGCAACAAAAAACAGCGCGTTCTTTCAGTCATCCGTCCTGCATATCGCCGTGTCGTTGAACTCATTGCGTCGCAAACAAGTCCACGTACTCTGGCCCTAACATATCCTCGGGCTGCGCGCCGAGGATTGCCAATAACTCGGCGATCAACCCCGCTTTGCGCACCGCGTCTTGTTGCGACCAGGTACGACTCTTGATTTCTACGAATAACCGTTCCTGTTTGGGGTGCTCGATGTGGTCGAGGTTGACCGCGAAATCTACCCCCTTGTAGCGCAAATGATAGCGCTCGCGGCGTTTGCTGATCTCACGCACTTCTTTGGGCTGAAAATACTCGCGGTAGAAACGCAAGCTGCGATCAGCCTGGGCGGTATAGCGCGAACGACTGAGCACCACGCTGTTTTCGTATTCCGCTTCCTTGACCGGGCCGGTGAGCGTCAAGTTGTAAAGGGGCAATACTGAGCCATCGGGTTGGATGATATTGTCCTCTCTGTAGCGCAACCGCCCCTCTTCGCCCTCAAAGAGGAAATAGGTGTCGTATTGCTTGCGCGAGGTGTGTTGGGTGATATACACATCGGGATGATTCATGCGCTGCTCGAACGCGGCCTCATCCTGTACGATCCCCTTAACTTGCACCTCGAACGTCTCGCGCTGCTCCAAGCCGCCGATGGCCACCAGTTTGTCGAGCACGCTCTTTTCACGTTCCACGAAAAAGATGTTGATGCGCTGGGCCACATCGTTAACTTGCGCGATGACCTGAGTCTCATCCACCGTAGCGACGTGCCCGTCGCGTACCACCGGCTTGCCGTTCACGAACACGTCGCGAACATCGCTGTTCTTGGCGGTATAAACGATTTGCGAATAGACGTTTAACCCCGTCGTATCAAAGTGCGGCACGGCATGGGAGCCGCCTACCCCCACGACGATTACATCGGCTCGCTTGCCCGCTTCCAACGAGCCAATCAGGTGGTCGAGGTGCAGCGCGCGCGCGCCATAGATCGTCGCCATCGCCACGGCTTCGACGGCAGGCACAGCGACCGGGTTGCCGCTGATCCCTTTGGGCAATAGCGCCGCCAGCCGTACTTCCTCGAACATATCCAGATCGTTGTTCGAGGCGCAGCCGTCGGTGCCCACTCCCACATTCACGCCAGCTTCTAACATGGTCGCTATCGGCGCGATGCCGCTGGCCAGCTTCAGATTGCTTGTAGGGCAGTGAGCCACCCCCACGCGGTGCGCCTGGATCAAAGGGATTTCTTCGCGATCCACGTGTACGCAGTGGGCGGCTACCACGTTCGTCTCCAATACGCCTTGTTCCTCTAGCCAGCGCATAGGGCGCACACCGGTCTCAGCCAGCCAATCAGTTACTTCATCCGCTGTCTCGGCCACATGGATGAGCTGTGGCGCGCCGTACTGTTGCGCTAAAGCAGTGGTCTCGCGCAGGATCTCGGGCGTGCACATATAGACCGAATGGGGCGCTGGAGCAGCTACAATCAATTCGTGGCCTCGCCAGTGCGCCACGAAATTCGCACAATAATTCAGGCTTTCCTCATAACTACCGGCGTCGGGCGTGGGAAACTTGACGACCGTTTCGCCGCAGATGCCGCGCATTCCCGCTTGCACGGCGGCCCAGGCTACTTCCTCTTCGTGATAGTACATGTCGGCAAAGCAGGTCACGCCGCCGCGCAGCATCTCGGCGCAAGAAAGCAGCGTACCCAGGAAACAGAACTCGGGGTTGACGAACTCACGCTCCACCGGCAGGATGTAGCCGTGCAGCCAAACATCCAGCCGCAGATCGTCGGCTAATCCGCGCAACAAGCTCATCGGTAGGTGAGTATGGGTATTGATGATGCCGGGCATGACGATGTGGTCGGCGCAATTGATGACAGTCGGCGCTGCATATTGCGCCTCGATCTCTGAAGCGGGGCCGACGGCCAAAATTTCCGCGCCGCGGATGGCCACCGCGCCGGGCGAATAGATGCGTCGAGCAGCGTCCATCGTCAACACCACGCCACCCGTGAGAATCGTATCAGCCGAGATTTGCTCATTTGCCTGGGGCATCGCATACACCTTTCTTGTATCGGTTAGAGGGGATGGCTGCCTCATTATGGCTTCATAGGTTAGCTCATTATATCGCGCAATGGCTCCTGTCGGCAAGCTTTACACGATCTCGTGATTGACTCTTGTTCGCGCGCATGGTATGATCTGCGGGCCGTGAGGCCCGCTGCGCAACTTTTCGGCTTGCCGCTGCGTAATCAACATGGCGTACGCAAGCGGCGCACGATCTATTGGCTTTGAAGGAGTGGGCAATGGACAAGAAAACCTATGAGGGCGTGAGCGCAGGTATTATGCTGAGCGGCATCGGCCTGCTGTTTCTTACCGGCGTCGGCTTTTGGCCGTGGATCTTGCTGGTCATCGGCCTGGCGGGGTTGCCGGTTTCATTGGCTCATGATCGAGGTTGGTATGGTTGGCAGAGCTTTTTCTGGCTGGCGGGTCTAGCGATTTTGTTCGCTGCGGGTTTGATCTGGCCGGGTATCCTCATCCTGATCGGCCTGAGCATGTTGTTCGGCGCGATCACTCGACAATCCAGCGGCAGCCCGTTTGCGACTAAGACGCTGCGAGCTCCAGAGCCATCCATAGATGAAGAGCAACCATTCTCAGACGATAGAGCCGAATAAATGAAAGGAGCGCGTTCATGGCCAAGCCACTCAACTCGCTGGCTGGCATCTGGGTGGGAGCGAATATCCTGGCTTTGCCGGTCGCTTGCTTGTTGCTGTATATGATGACAGGCAGGCTGCCCATCCCGGTCAAAAGGAGCATCCAATTGCTCGACATTCGCGAAATGGAAGCCTATCTACATGGCCTGGCCGATGCAGTGCTGGAGGGAAGCCATGAATAAGTCATTCCGGCAAGGGGTGTTCATTGGCGTGATCGGCCCGTTGGCTTTTTTGGTGGGCGTCGTCTATTGGATCTTTCGCGCTACGCGCAAGGTTCCCTTTCCGGTGGAGCGGCCCGAAGAGGGCGCAGTGATTATCCGCCTTGTCGAGCCGGAGCAAGTACCCGTCTATTGGGAACAATGGCAGGCCGAGCTGTCCCCTGTGATCTCGCGCTTGGTAAACACAGTGCGTGAGTTGATTGCACAATGTCGTTCATCATTGGCGTCAGGGGAACGCTAGGCCACAGCGCCGGTTTATATAACACAAGAGGCAGCGTTACTACACGACGCTGCCTCTTGGCATTTAGGGTCGAACGCGCTACGCGCGCCCCCACTTCTTATAGGCGTCCTCGAACGACATACCGGCGGCGAAATCCTGACGCATGCCCTCTTCGGCGGCTTCGATCTCTTCGGCCTTGATGAGAGCTTCCATGGAGATCTCTTGTGGCACCACGATCACGCCGTCGGCTTCGCCTACAATCCAGTCGCCCGGCCGGACGGGAACTTGACTGGTAAGCGTGCCAGGCATAGCGATAGTCTCGTTAGTAGCATGAATGCGCCATCGCTTGGCCGATTCAATGGGGCTGGTGCCCCGTGCGCAGACCGTATAGCCAGGGATTACTTCTAGGCCCCACAAGTCGCGGATAAAGCCATCGAGTACGATCCCTTTGGCGCCGTTCTGCTTCAAATTCCAACTGGTCATCTCACCGAACTTGCCCGTGTACGGCTCGCCGCCGCCATCCACCACCACTACGGCACCGGGAAAGAGCACGTCTTTGATTCTAATCATATTGGCCGTGTCTTTGGTTTCTGCCTCTACCTCTTCGCGAGTACGCGGGTCGCGCCCGCCGCGCACCGTCACAGCCTTACCGGCGATATGTTGGTGCGGGAAGAGCGGCCTGATGCCCAAGTCGAGGCACTGATTGCCATATCCCATCTTGTCGAGCGTGTCATACAGGTTTGCCGCGCGGATGCGATCCCAGCGCGCCTGCAATTCGAGCACTGTGAAATCCTTTTCGTTCTGCGACATAGCCAATCCTCCAGCATAGATTGCGCGCCTACCATTTGAGCGCCTTAGCTGCGCGCGAGTGATAAAGTGATTGTAGGCGCGCATTTTGTCATCGTCAAGCGCAACTTATTGATCCCGAGCACAAGATGCTAGATGCCGCATCACGCGCACCAGGCGCTAGGCTACCATAATCGCGCCCCTTGTGGGCGCCGGGGCGTTTAGAAAATCATGCCCGGATCAGTAAATGGCAGACGCCAATCCCTTTGACCGCTTACATGCCTTAAGCTAGAATGCGTTCACACACCGGGCCATTTGTGCCATCCAGCACAAGGAGAAACTATGAAAGCTTTGATCACGGGCGGTTGTGGGTTCATTGGCAGTCATCTGGCCGAGGCGCTGCTTGCGCGGGGCGATGAAGTGACGGTGGTAGATAATCTTTCTACTGGGCGCTTTGAGAATATTGAGCCATTGGTCAAGCGCATTGGTTTTCACTTTGCGATTGAGAACATCTCTAACGAGACCGTCATGGATCGCCTGGTGAGCGAATGCGATGTGATTTATCACCTTGCTGCAGCAGTGGGTGTGGACCTTATCGTCAAAGAGCCGGTGCGCGTCATCGAGACCAATATTCGGGGGTGCGAGACGGTGCTGCGCATTGCGGCGCGCTATCGCAAAAAGATCGTACTGGCTTCCACCTCTGAGGTCTATGGCAAGAACGAGCATGTGCCCTTCCACGAGGATGATGATAGCGTCATCGGGGCCACCACCCGCAGCCGCTGGAGCTATGCCTGCTCTAAAGCGATGGATGAGTTCCTGGCTTTGGCCTATGCCAAAGAGTTGGCGTTGCCGGTGATTATCATCCGCTTTTTCAACACCGTGGGGCCGCGCCAGACGGGGCGCTACGGCATGGTCGTGCCCCGCTTTGTGCAACAGGCATTGCGCAACGAGCCGATCACCGTCTATGGCGATGGGCAGCAATCGCGTTGCTTTACCTACGTGGGCGATGTCATCAGGGCGATCACCGGTCTGGTGGATGAGCCGCGCGCTGTGGGCGAGGTTTTCAATGTGGGCAGTACCGAGGAAGTCACTATCGAGCAATTGGCGCGCCGTACCATCGCATTGACGGGCAGTTCATCTGAGATCGTCCATATTCCCTACGATCAAGCCTACGAGGCCGGCTTTGAGGATATGCGTCGCCGTGTGCCTGCCATCGGCAAGATCAACCAACTGATTGGCTGGAAGCCCGTGGTGGGGTTGGATGGTATTCTGACGCGCGTGATCGAGTACTTTCGGCAGCAATTGCAATGAAGCAGTAAGCTGCGGTTGACGCCGAGTACGGATCGTGGTAGAATGATTTCAAAGACGAGGAATGGGAGGAGTAGGCGAGCGCAAGCTGATAGAGAAGAGGGGCCATCGGCTGCAAGCCCCTCGCAGCGCAACTTGCCGAAGGTCGCCCATGAGTCGCCCGGCTGACCGAAGCAGTAGGCTGGGACGGTAGCGCCCGTTACAACGCTAGAGAGCGGCATGTCGCACTTGCGCGCTATGCCGAATCGGAGTGGCACCGCGAAGGGCAGCCCCTTTCGTCTCCGTGAGACGAAAGGGGTTTTATTTTACGCCAGGAGCACAAAATGGCGAACAACCTTACCCGCGATGGAGGATTACCCCGTGAGAGCGCCTGCGCCCTCGCGGGCGCGGTCGCGCCGTTCTGGCCATTTGATTTCATCAAGTCTATTCATACATCCAAAGGATTGAACTATGACTACCAATAACATGCCTTTACCGGCCGAGATGGCCAAAACGTACAATGCCAAAGAGCTTGAGCAACCTTTATACCTATGGTGGGAAGCGCAAGGCTATTTCAAGCCGACCATCAAACCGGGCCAGAAGCCATTTGTGATCTCGATGCCGCCGCCCAACGTGACCGGCGCGCTGCACCTGGGGCACGCCATCACCTCATCGGTGGAGGATGCGCTGATTCGCTATCATCGCATGATGGGCCGCCCGACGCTCTGGGTGCCCGGCAGCGACCACGCCGGCATCGCCACTCAGAATGTGGTAGAACGCGAGCTGGCCAAAGAAGGCGTCACGCGCCACGACTTGGGACGAGGCAAATTCATCGAGCGCGTGTGGGAATGGAAAGCCATCTATCACGCGCGCATCACCGAACAGCAGCGCCGCATGGGTATCTCGTGCGATTGGGAGCGCGAGCGCTTTACAATGGACGAGGGCTTATCGCGCGCCGTACGCGAAGCTTTTGTGCGGCTCTATGAGGAAGGGCTGATCTATCGCGGCGCCTATCTGGTAAACTGGTGCCCTCGTTGCGCTACTGCGATCTCAGACCTCGAAGTAGAGCACGAGGACGATGATTCGCATTTGTGGTATGTGCGCTACTGGGCAGAGGATAAGTCGCGCTATATCACCGTTGCCACCACTCGCCCCGAAACGATCCTGGGCGATACTGCGGTAGCGGTTCATCCCGATGACGAGCGCTATCGCGATTTAGTAGGGATGATGGTGCGTCTGCCCATCGTCAATCGTATGATTCCCATTATCGCGGATGAAGCGGTGGATCCCGCTTTTGGCACGGGCGCGGTCAAAGTGACGCCAGCGCACGACCCAACCGATTATGACATGGGCGCTCGTCACAACTTGCGTGCGATCAACGTGATGAATGATGATATGACCATGAACGAAGAGGCGGGACCATATCAAGGGCAGGATCGTTTTGAGTGCCGCAAGAATCTGGTGGCCGACCTTCAAGCGATGGGGGATTTGATCAAGGTTGACGCTTATCGTCATTCAGTGGGCCATTGTCAGCGTTGCAATACAATCGTCGAGCCGCGCATCTCGGAGCAGTGGTTCGTCCGCGCCAAGCCGCTGGCCGACCCTTCGCTGGAGGCGGTGCGCGATGGACGCATCCGCATCATCCCGGAGCGGTTCACCAAGATCTATAACGATTGGTTGGAGAACATCCGTGATTGGTGCATCTCGAGGCAACTATGGTGGGGGCACCGCATTCCAGTGTGGTATTGCGACGATTGCGGCGCGCAAACGTGCGCTCGCACTGACCCTACTCAATGCTCTAAATGCGGCAGCAAAAACATTCATCAGGATGAGGATGTGCTCGATACGTGGTTCTCGTCGGGCCTATGGCCCTTTTCAACATTGGGTTGGCCCGACCAAACCAAGGATCTAGCTTACTTTTACCCAACCTCGGTTTTAGAGACGGGGTACGACATCCTCTTTTTCTGGGTAGCCCGTATGATTATGCTGGGGTTGCACATGACGGGCGAGGTTCCTTTCGATACCGTCTATCTACACGGCTTGATCCGCAATGAAGAGGGACAAAAGATCAGCAAGTCTATGCCGGATGCCTGGCGCTATGACCCACTTTACATCATTGATGAATATGGCCAGGATGCGTTGCGTTTTAGCCTGCTCACTGGCTCGACGCCGGGCAACGACACCAAGCTGTCGTTGAGCCGTGTAGAGGCCAATCGCAATTTCTGCAACAAGATTTGGCAGGCGGCGCGTTTTGTACTGGGCAATTTGGGCGAACGGACCTCCGAGTTTACGCCATTGCGCCAGATGGCCCCCGCGCCCGAGATGAGCGTCGCTGATCGGTGGATTCTGAGTCGTTATCATCGCCTGGTGAACGATGTGAACCGATTGCTCGCCGCTTACCAATTGGGCGAGGCGGGTCGCCAGATCTATGAATTCCTGTGGGGCGAATACTGCGACTGGTACATCGAGATTTCCAAAGTGCAGCTCAGGAGTGAGGATGCTGCC
>CAZYPJ010000056.1:0-16238 GCA_964649365.1 uncultured Anaerolineales bacterium
GCCGGCATTCACCATCGTGATCACCACCGGGCGCCGCCGCGTCTCGCGGTAGAACAGCTCAGACAGGCCGCGCTTGATCTGGCGGCCGATCTCTTCTTCGGGGTCTGCACCGTGGCCATTGTGCGAGACGATGCCCTCGATAGTATCGCGCGCGGCGGCCAGCAGTTGCGCCGAATCTGGCACATAGACGAACCCCTGCGAGATGATCTCGGGCTCGCCGGCCAGGGCGTGCTGCTCCAGGTCCACCGTTACGCGGGCTACCACAAAGCCATCGTTGCCCAGCGTTTGCCGGTCGCGCAAGATGGTCGAGCCTACATCGCCTACCAGGGCGCCGTCCACGAGCACATCTTGCAACTCTAGCTTGGCGCCGCGCTGCACGCCCGCAGACGTCAGCTCCAGCATCTCGCCGTTATCGAGCAAAAAGACATCTTCGCGGTCAAAGCCCAGCTCATAGGCCAGCTTGGCATGCGCGCGCAACATGCGATAGGCGCCATGCACCGGCACAAAGTAGAGCGGCCGCAGCAGGTTGAGGATCAGCTGGAGTTCCTCTTGTGCGGCGTGCCCCGAGACGTGCAGCCCCGCCTCGTGGCCATAGACCACATCGGCGCCCTGCCACGCGAGGCTGTCTATATTGCGATAGATCGCCGTCTCGTTGCCGGGGATGGCCTTGGACGAGAGCACGACAGTATCACCTTCGCGGATGTTCAGATAGCGCATGCGCCCGGTGGCCATGCGGCCCAGCGCCGCATTTGGCTCGCCCTGCGAGCCGGTGGCCAGCACGCATACCTGGTGATCGGGCAGGTTCTCGATCTGGCTGAGCGGGATGCGCATGTCGGGCGGAAAGCTCACATAGCCGAGCTTTTCGGCGATGGCGATGTTCTCTTCCATGCTGCGCCCGGCGACGGCCACGCGCCGCCCGAATTGGGCCGCTGTAGCGATGACCAGTTGCAGGCGCGAGATGAGCGACGCAAAAGTCGCCACGATGATGCGCCCCTTGGCGCGAGCGAATACGCGCTGGAACGCCTCGATGAGTTGGCTTTCGGAGGCGGTGTAGCCTGGCGACTCGGCGTTGGTGCTGTCGCCCATCAACAAGATCACGCCCTCGCTGGTGAGCTTGGCCAGCGTGCCGAAGTCGGTGGTCTTGCCTTCCACCGGCGTGTGGTCAATCTTGTAGTCGCCGGTGTGCACCATCAAGCCCAACGGCGTGCGGATGGCCAGGCCCACCGAATCGGGGATGGAATGGTTGACGTGGAAAGGCGTCACCTGGAACGGACCGAGGTCAATCATCTGGCCGGGCAACATGGTGTGCAGCTCGGCGTTGGCCAACAGGCCGTGGCGGCGCAGCTTGCCCTCCACCAGTCCCCGCGTGAGCGGCGTGGCGTAGAGCGGCGCCTGCAACTCGTTCATCAGGTAGGGTAATGCGCCGATGTGATCCTCGTGGCCGTGCGTTAGGACGATGCCGCGCACCTGCTCGCGATGGGCGAGCAAATAGCGAAAGTCGGGGATGACCATATCCACCCCGAGCATATCGTCTTCAGGGAACATCAACCCTACGTCAATGACCAGGATATTGCCGTTGTACTCCAATACCGTACAGTTTTTTCCGATTTCCCCCAGCCCGCCAAGCGGGATTACTTTGATAGCAGGATCCGTCATGTTTGTCGTTCTTCTTTCGTAATACACATACAGAAAAGCCGCCCATGCAGGGCGGCTCTGAGTTCGTCATCAGGGGGTCAGAGAAACGGCGGGCCTTGTGCGCCCGCCGACATTGAACTAGCCACAACTGCAAAATGGATTTGACCCCATAATCTCAAGCATTATAATCAAGAAATGGCGTTCTGTCAAATCCGTAGAGCGGCTAGAGCTGCTTGACCCAGTTGTAGCTTGCCCATTTCATGCCAAAGCCGATGTCCAGATAGAAGGTCTGGCTCGATCCGACGTAAGCCTTTTCGGCGCCCAGCGCAGCCAGCCGGCGGATGCCCTCCCATACCACGGCGCGGCCAAACCCGCGTCGGCGATAGTCGAGATGCGTGCCTACATGCTCGAACATGCCGCGCCGGTTGAGTGGATCGTACCAGGCGATAGCGCACGCAACCCATTCGCCGTCGGGCGCCACGACGTAGAGGTCGAGATCCTGGCGATAGTTGGGCGCCTTTTGCAGCTCGGCGTAGGTAAAGGGGGTGGCCCACTCTTTTGGGTCGCGATGGTTGAACCCATAGCCATAGATCGCGCAACGCTTGGCGAGGTCGTTGTCATCGGCCATCGAACGGATGATGTAGCCTTCCGGCAACTGGATTTTAGGCAGCGCGTCAATGATGTATTCGGACATCCACTCAGGGTGTTCGGCCTGACGCGCATAGCCGCGTTGAGCCAACAGCGCCTGCAACGGCTCGTCGTGCTCATAGACGTTGACCGTCAGCGAGTTCTTTTGCCGGTGGCGCAGGTTCTCATCCATGCACCGCAAATGTTCCTCGCCGTAGCGCAGCATCTCTTCCAGCAGCCCGTCGTAACCCGGCGCGCGCTCGATCCATAGATCGCTGGGCCAGGGGTCTTCGGTGTGGGCTGCGCCGACGATGCCGTCGCGGTCATCTTCCCAGACGCCGACCAGGCTTTCCCAAGTGCGGATGCCCTTGATGCTGGCTTCGATGTGGTTATCGGGCGAGCCGTAGGTGCCCAAATAGGGCGCGACCAGATAGCGGGCATAGTTCCAGCGGACGATATCCCAATTGGTGGGGCGGCCATCGCGCGGCCAGGCGCGCGCCAGCAGGTCGCGCACGCGAGCGAAATCATCGGGGCAATAAGGGCGAAAGCAAGTTGTCATAATAACCTCATCTCTTGTGTTGGTGTGGTTGGGCGATACGATGATCGCGGGCAACCCAGCAAAGCGCAACACAGGCATGTGGGCGCCTTGCAGCGTTGGCGCCTTTTGCGAAACGAGATGAAGTTATCTGATCATCGGAGGCTCCAGTACAGGGGAGTGGCAGGCGAGCAACGATAAACTACGCTCACCTGCCACCAGTTTACCATATAGAGGCTAATCGGCCAAATTGCCTAGGCTTGGCGGGCTGCTATCGCGCGGCGCTCACAGCGCGTTCGATATCGGCGATGTGCGTCCGGCGGTGCGCGGCGCGGTCGAGGTGTACGGTGCGACCGTCGGTTTCCACTTTTGCCAGCATTTCGGGCGTGAGCTGGTCAATCGCTTCGTTGATAGCAGCGGCGCATGATAGGGCCAATTCCGCCGCCGCACGCGGCGGGATGGCCAGGCAAAGGGGGCGCGTGGCCTCGTTGACGATGTCGGTGTCCAACTCCGAAGGGCCGACGCCGTGTTCCTGCCAATACCTGAGCAGCGTCAGGGCGCGTTGATCCCAAAACGCCAAGTGGGCCAACACGGCGGACGGCGTCCAGCCGGCCTCCATCGGCGTCGAGAGCTGTTGGTCGCTCAGTCGGTTGACCAGCGCCGCCAGGCGCTCGCGTTCGGCATGATTTTCCTGGGTGTAACGATTCGCCATCTCGATCTCCTTCTATCAGTTTTTTCGCCTGGGCGCGTTGTTACCGCGCAAAGAGCATCTTGTGCAAGTCAACGCGCGTCATCTCGCCCGATTCGATGTGTTGGCGCAGGTCGGCGACCTGTTGCAGCAACGAGAGGGGCTTGAGCTTTTGCAGGATGTTCGCTGGCTCAGGCAATTCGGCGGGCAGGGCGGGCGTCTCGCCGCGCACCAGCGCCAGCACGGCCTCGATGGCCGCCGGGTTGCCGGGCAGTAGGTTATGATCCTCCTCGATATAATACGTCGGGATATTGGCGTGGCGCGTGGACCAAAGCGGCACAGTGCCGTCGCCCGAATCATCGCCGCACTCTTGCGAGACGAGGGTGTAGGCGGGCTTGGCGCTGTGGGCGGCGTCCATTTCTTCGGCGCGCCAGATGTCGGTGAGGGTGCGACGGTGGCAGCCGGCGATCTCGACGATCTCGACCTGGGGATCGTCCTTGGCCAGACGCTGGTGGAGCTTTTTCGCATCGTCCAGGTAATCCTGGCGCACGCTGGGCGCGCCCCAAGCCCGAGCATCGTAAAGATCCCAGTTTAGAGGGTAAGGGCGCGCCGGGGTAAAGAGTTCGGGCGGCGGCGGCAAGAGTTGATAACTGGCGGGCAGGTTGGAGGCAAAGCGCACCACGTCGTTGGCGGGGTTCAGCCGCGAGACGATCTGAGATTGGGTCGTCTCGCCGGTAAAGATGAGCGCGGCTTCAATGGCGCCATACAGCGGCGTCCCTAGCATCACGACGCGCTCGATCATGCGCTCGGCCTCGCGGGGGTAGAGCGCCAGGTAGGTGCGGGCGAGCATCCCCCCCATGCTGTGGCCTACCAACACATAGCGGCGCTGCGGGGCGCCCGCCGACCAGCGCCGGAGGGCCTCGTGCAGCAGGCGGGCGTTGTATTCCAGATGGCGGCGCCAGTCATAGGGGAACTCGTAGAGGCGCGTCTCGTGGGCCAACGCCACGATCAAGCGCAGGTAGGTGAACTTTTCGATGCCCACCGGCGTGATCTCGACATCGGGCGATCTATCGCCGTCGCCGTCGTCGTTCAAGTCGAGCAGATTGATGTGGCCGTCGAGCACCACGGTGGGGTTGAACCACAATACCGCGCTGATGCCGCGCACGCTGGCCAGCAGCGACCCCATGATGCCGGGCAGCAACACGGTCGAGGGGCGCGGCCCCTCGGCGGCGGGCTGCGAGAGCAGAGCGCGGATTTCGGCGGCTTCGCGTTCGCCCACCATGCGGTCAAACAAGCGCCCGGGCGCCAGCCATTCGGCGCCCTGCCGCAAAAGCTCAGCAGGCATCATTTCGAGTTGGTTGATAAACCAGCCGCTCAGGGCATTGCCGAGATCCATATGATCCTCCTTATTGGCCGACTTTTACCGGCCCCATCAGCGCAGCGCCGCCGATATCCCAACCCTGCTCGTCCACCAGGCGGCTGCGAGAACCATCGTGTAGCCGTAACAAGCCGGTAGCCCAGGTGTAATCGCCAGGGGGCAGATCGGCGGGCAAGGGCAGGTCGAACCAATGCATGAGCAGCAGCCCCTCTTCCCAATAGCGTTCGGGCAAGCCCAGGGCGTTGGCGCTGGCCACGGTTTGGCCACTGGGCGATATCAGGGCGTTCCAAATCTCATGGCGCATGGCGCGCTCCCAGGGGGGCGCTTGAAGGAACGTCCAATACGTAGCGACGCTTACTGTTTGCCCTGGCTGCGCCCCGGCGGGCCAGTCGTAGCCCAAGACATAGGCGCCCGCGTCAAAGCCCCACACGCCGCGCGCGCGGATGACGGCCAGCATCTCATCCACCGTGCGCGCTTCGGCCACAAAGACGGTGGCGGTGGTGCGCCCGTCGGGGAACAACACATAGCTCTGTTCGCTGCCTTTGAGTTGGCGGATCATCGCCTCGGCGCGAGGCGAGGGCCGCGTGAACAAATAGACGCCGGGCCGCGCAGCGGGCAGCAATAGACATTCGCCGCCGCTGCCCATAAAGATGGTCTTGAGGCGCGGGCCGAGCAAATAGTAAAGCAACACGGGCTGCTCGTCGCGCTCGATGTCGCTGCCCTGAGCGATCACCCAGACTTGGTCGGTCTTGGCTTCGCGCGCTTCGCGCGTCACCATCTGCGCGATGCGCCGCCAGGTGCGATAGGGCGCGCCATAGCCGCCGGCGGTGTCGTGCCTTGCCACAAAGTAGTAGAGGTACGCAACGGAATAGGATTGCCAGGCCACGATGATCCCTATGATGGCCCATACCCCCAGCCGCAAGATCGGCGACCACCAATGCCGCTTGAGCGTGCGCACCTGGGTGAAAGCCATGATCTCGTCGAATAGCAACGCCAGGGCGATAAAGCCTGCGGGGGCCAACATGACCAGGCGGGCGAGTTCGTCCAGCTCGGGGCGTAACGGCGCGGCGATGAGCGGAACCCACAGCCAGGCGGCGAGGATCACATATTGGGCGGCGTCCTGGCGTTGACGCCAGTGGCTCCAGGCGCGGACGGCCATCATTGGCGTAGCGCACAGCGATACCAGGAACGCCAGCGCATAGAACCGATCCAAGCGCAGCAACCACGCTGGCAATGGGTGATATTGCCCCGCCGCTGCTCCAGCCAAATCTCCCAGATGTCGCCCCGTGAAGAACCAGCCAGCGAGTTGCAGCGTTTGCAGCCGCGACCCACCGCTGAATCGCTGGCGAAGATCCGCAACGACCGCGCGAATGCCTTGTAGCCGTTGCAGGTTCTGATCCCATAGGTAGGGCAACGCGATGATCAGCGCGAGGCACACGCCTAGCAGCAAGTGCGGCCAGCTGACGCGACGCCAGTAACAGAGGATCAGCAGCGCGACGACGGGCGCCAAGGCAAGCGGCGGGTAGGCGGCATAGATCATCAGCCCCCAAGTAACGGCCAACAGCGTCCATCCCCAGGGGTTGCGGTCGAGTAACGCCGAGAAGATGGCATAAAGCAGCAGCATCGCCAACGGCCCCAAGATGTGCGCGGGCAGGGCCTGGCGCGAATAGAGCACCGCCCAGGGGTTGGCCGCATACAGCGCGGCGGCGATGAGAGCTATGCGCCGGGTAAAGTGCCGCCGCGCCAGCGCGTAACAAGCTGCGACTGCGCCCACATTGAGCAGCGCCAGCAGGGCCGAGGCGTAACGTGGATCGCGCCCCAGCAGCAGGGGCAGCGCCACGACATAGTTCATCAATGGTGGATTGTGTAGCCCTGTCCCGACCTGCGAGCCAGCAAAGGTCAGTTTGCCGCGCAGCACATCGAGACCCAACAGCAACTGCCGCGCATCCTCAGCGCCAAAGCGCGCCAGATCGAGGTAGAACAGCCGCAACGCGGCGGCCAGCAATACGACGCCCCATAGCGCACGGCGATTGGGGTTGGCGGTATAGGCGCGCAACCGCGCCCACTGGCGCTTGAGCCAGGCGACGATCTCGGGCGGTTCGGGCACCCGGATGCGAACAGGCGGGCGGTTCGGGTTCATCGCTTCCTCGTGAGCGGGATTGGCCGGAATTGTAACATGCGCCGCGCAAAGGGGCAAGCGACGAATGATCGGCGCGCCGAGTCGCCGGGCGTACAGTCGGTCGTACGCGGCGGCTGCTAGAGTTCTATATCAATTCTAAGAAAACGTTAACTATTTGTAACGGCATGTTAACCGAAAGAGTGATAGAATATAAGTGTGCCCATAATAGCAAGGATGTACCTTGCCCGCGCGCTTTCAGCGCACGAGCGATCTCACAAGGTTTTGCCGGGCGAGTGTGCGGCTCGCCGGCAGCGCGTAGCAGAAAGGAGGAGGCCGCGAACTAGCGTGATGATCATTCGGGCGATGATTTACGGGAGTTCCCCACGGCCGCCATACTTGTTTTGACGCCAGCTTTGGGGGCTAGAAGAGGAAAGGGAAGAAAGCGTCTATGAGAAAGCACCTATTTATTCTGCTGTTCGCTGTTGCGCTGTTCTTGGGGTTGACTGCGGCGGCTTTGGCCGACGAACCCAAGTCCTTGTCCAACGCCGGCGTCGCAATGAAAGGGGCAGTCAGGCTAGCCTATTACAACGTCGCGGTGAACGACGCCGATTATTCGGGCTATGACGAAGCCAATGTGAACAACGTCAAGTATGACCTGAACGGCTGGACCGATCGGGTCTATGCGTTGACCCTGCCCTGCGCCAAGAACGTGCATATAGCCATTCAGGATTATTTCTGGGCGGGCGACTATTATGAGGTGTGGGTGGATGGCGTCCTCGTCTATACGACGCCTCAGGTCCCCATCTATCCGGAGTCGGGGCATCCTGTCAGCTCGGGCAGCGTGGACGTGCCGATGGCGGCGGGTACGCACTTGATCGAAGTGCGCGATGCGTTCTTTGACGACCCCGAGTGCGATATGGAGACGTATCCTCTGTGGAACCCTGCCGCTCTCAACGTAGCGTGGCAGCTTTCGGACGTGACCCCGCCCGTGATGACCTGCCCGCCGGATGTTACCATCGGCAACACTGATCCCTCGGATCCTGATCACACCGGTTGGGCTACCGCAGTGGATGAATGCAGCGGAGATGGCGTCCAGGTGTGGTCGGAGGACAAGGCGAACCTCAGCCAGTGCGGCGTTGGCGTGATCGAGCGCACCTGGTATGCCGTGGATGGAGCGGGCAATCGGGCTTCCTGCGTCCAGGTCATCACGGTCGTGGATGTCGTCAGCCCCAAGATTGCCTGTCCTCCTGATGTCGTGATCGAGTGCGACGCTCCTCGCGATCCCGATCACACCGGTTGGGCCAAAGCCTGGGATGATTGCGACGGCGAGCTTGTTCCTACCTTCAGCGATACGGCGCATCTCGATGGCTGCGACGGATCGGGCTATATCGAGCGCACCTGGTATGCCAAAGACGCCGCGGGCAACACGAGTTCGTGCGTGCAAAAGATCGGCGTGGTGGATACCAAGCCCCCCATGTTGATGTGCCCGCCGAATCTCACGCTCGAATGCGGCATGCCCACCGACCCGTCGGCTACGGGCTTCCCCAGCGTCTATGACTGCGACCCGAACCCCTGGGTGGGCTTCTATGATGTGGTCATCCCCAACCCCCATCCTAGCGACAAGTTCGTCAAGGTGATCGCCCGCATCTGGGCCGCCAAGGATCATTGCGGCAACGGCCTGCCGCTGGATATTCAAGGCACGGCCTGGGCCAAAGACCCTTACTTGCCAGTGAATATCCCCTGGCTGTGCGTGCAGTTCATCACCGTGGTGGACACTACTGCGCCGGTGATCGTGATCACCGCGCCGGTGGATGGGGCCTGCTATCAGGTCGCCCCCGATCCAGCCTTCACAGTGACGGACGCTTGCACCCAAGTGTGCCAGAAACCGGTGAAGGTCGAGTCGGGCGTCGAGTCGCAAGGCTGCTACTTCAAGTTCTGGGTGACCGCCGTGGACTATGAGGGGAACATGAGCCAGGCGGAGGTAGAGTACATGGTGGATGCGGAGCCGCCTGTGGTTCCCACCATCATTGCTCCGGCGGATGGCGCTACGTACACCTCGGCCACAGTGCCTGCGCCTAGCTTCTCGGCGACCGACGCCTGCGACCCGAACCCTGTCGTTACGCAGAGCGGCTACTCGACCGCAGAGGGCGTGCACACCATGATCGTGACGGCCGCCGACTGCGCCGGCAATCAAAGCCAGGCCAGTGTGACTTACACAGTGGATAACACCCCGCCCGACATCAACTTTGAGCTAACGGCGGGCCAATGCTATGCCGTCATGCCGTTGTGCGAAGACCTCTTTAGCGTGGACGATAACCTGGATGAGAATGTCGAGGTCAAGTGCTGGATCACCGGCGGGCCTTGCGAGTACATGTTGCACGTGGAGGCAACCGATAACGCCGGCAACGTAGCTAGTGCGACAATGGCCTTTGTGGTAGATGGCGAGGCGCCGGTGGTGGTGAACTCCGCCCCCGACGGCTGCTTTACCACGGAGGACGTGCCCGTTGCCGCCTATGTCGTCACCGATAACTGCGATCCTGCTCCTGTGGTCGTTGTTACCGGCTACTCGACGGCTGAAGGTGTTCAGACCATGACCGTCACCGCTACCGATTGCGCCGGCAACGTGGGCAGCGATTCGATCACCTACATCGTGGATAACACCGCCCCCGAGGCCGCGATCACCGCTCCGCTGGATGGCGACTGGCTCAAGGGCGCGGTGAGCATCGAGGGCAGCTTTAGCGACATCAACCTGGTGGGCGCTGAACTGTCCATCAATGGCGAAGTCGTGGCGACCGCGCTGCCGTTCCTCTGGGATACGACGGCGGTGGACGAGTATGGCTACGCCTTGTACCCCGATGGCGACTATACAATCGCGCTGAAGGTGGTGGATTGCGCCGGCAACGAAACCGTAGTCGAGATCCTGGTGCATGTGGATAACTCGGTTCCCGCGCCGCCGGTGACGGTGGAGCTGGACGCCCCAATCTTGGGCGCTGGGCAGGAAGGCGAAGTGACGCTGGCCGGCCTCGCCGAGGACAACTCGCGCTTGCAACTCTGGATCAAGGGGCCTGGCGACGCTGATTTCGAGCCGATCGCTTGGTTCTGGGCCGACGCTTGTGGGCATTGGCAATACACGCTTGCCGCGCTGGAGCCGGGTATCTATGTCTTTAAGGTTGGCAGCTATGACCTGGCTGGCAACTGGACATGGGGCCGCGAGTTCCAGATCGAAATCGCAGCGGGCCGAGGCTATGAAACCTGGGCGCTGCAAGAAGGTGTGGTGGATGCCAATCCTACCGACGGCCTGATCGAATTCGACACCGAGACCTGGGATACTTGGATCGGCGAGTGGGAACCGGGCGCCAACGCCTACTTTGATACGCGCTTGAAGGTGCGTTACGGCGCCGAGCGCAGCGCTCTGGTCAAGTTCGATACCAGCGTCCTGCCTGCGAACGTCCAGATTGAACTGGCCACGCTGGGCCTCTACAGCACCGTACGCAGCAACATCAACCCGATGGAGCTTGAAGTGTACAATATCAAAGCCGATTGGGTTGAAGACGAGGCGACCTATACAAAGGCCGCCATAGGCGCCGATTGGGACGCTCCGGGCGCGAACGGCGCCGCAGACCGCGAACTGATCGCCGCCGAGTCGACCTGGGCCGTGCTCGACGAATCGTGGTACGCCTTTGACGTGACCGACGAGGCCGCCGAATGGTATGCCACGCCGGCGAGCAACAAGGGTGTGTTGGTCAAGGGCACTGCCGATATCTCGGTGGAGTACGACTTTGCCTCCTCCGAGCATCCCGAGATCTGCCGTCGCCCGATCATGTATGTGATTGTCTCAACGGGTACGCCGCTGGCGCTGGCAGGCAACTAACACCAACGCCCGCCCCGGATGGGCGACAATCTGTAGATGCGAGGCCCGGAGGTTTGTCCTCCGGGCCTTGTTTTTTGCATAGCGTTGTGGTATCCTGGGGCGGAGGAGAATGTCATAATGAGGGCAATGCGGGTTGCGCTGTGGCTGTTAATAACGCTAACCTGGCTGGGCGGGCTGGCGGGCCAGGCCTGGGCCGCGCCCGCCGATGCAACCCCGCCTGATCCTCCGGTGATCCTGGGGATCAGCACGCCCGGGCTGTTGTGCGGCGTCGCCTCGCAGCCTGACGATTGGCCGGGCGTGGAGGTGATGGGCCTGGCCGAGCCAGGTTCGCGGCTACAACTTTGGTTGCAGGGGCCGTGCGATGTAGCGCCTTCGCCCATCTCCTGGCTGTGGGCCGACGATGCTGGCCGGTGGCGCCAAGAGATCGCGCCGCTGGAACCCGGTTGCTATCGCTTTCAAGTGGGCAGTTGCGACGCCGCTGACAATTGGTCTTGGGGCGGCGATTTGGAAGTCGAGCTTGTACCAGGCGAGATGCGTGAGGTCGTGGTGTTGCAGCAAGGTGCGGTGGACGACGATCCTCATGATGGTTTGACCTATTTGGACGCCGAGGTCGCCGATACCAGCCTGTGCGCCTGGGCGCCCCAACGCAACTATGGCGACAGCACCCGTCTGTGCGTGCGCTATGGCGCCGAGATCAACAGCCTGCTGCGCTTTGATTTGGGCGCGCTGCCGCCCGGCGTGCGCATCGAACGGGCCACATTGGCGCTCTACTGCACCGGGCGCAGCAACCCTCATCCGCTCGATGTACAAGCGTACCGCGTCCAGAGCGATTGGTTGGACGCCGAAGCTACCTGCAACCAGGCCAGCGCGTCTGCCACTTGGGAATTGCCCGGCGCTAACGGCCAGGCCGACCGCGACTTGACGCCGTCCGCCGCCGCCCTCATTGATCGCGACCGCGTCTGGCGCACGTTCGATATCACCCCTCTTGTGGGCGCTTGGTATGCCGCGCCGAGCGAGAACCACGGCGTCTTGCTCAAGGGCGCGCCCGATATTTCGGTGCAATACGATTTCGCCTCGTCCGAATATCCCGACGCGCGCCTGCGGCCCATGCTGTGGTTGGCGCTTGTGGTCGAGTGACGCCATCGTAAAGTCAGCGGGGCGAGCGCGTTGCATATGACGCGCGCGCCCCGCTTGCTTGTCCATAGACAGCCCGAACGGCGACTAGGGCCGCCAGTGTTCGAACGCAGGAAATGACTTGATCTTCCACTCCGGCCAGCCCAGCATGTGGCACTTTTCCCAGATATAGTAGCAATAGTCGTCGAACGGGACGCCGCCCGGCGCGCGGTGATCCACATGGGGGACAAACCCACCCTCGGCTACGGCTGGCTCTAGCCGCTTGAGTTCGGCCAAGATGCCGGCCCGCCCTTCGTGCAGGGCGAACTTGTTATAGCCGCCGCGGATCAACAGCTCGCGGCCATACTCTTTTTTCAGCGCCACTGGATCGTTGCCTGGGTTTACTTCCAACGGAAACATGCAGTTGAGGCCGACGCCAAGCCATTGCGGGATGAGCTTCAAGATGTTGCCGTCGCAATCGGTCCAGATCACATCAATGCCCTGTTGGCGCAACAAGCGCATCACCGGCTTCATATGCGGCATGATGCGCTCGGCGAAAAAGGTGGGGCTGAGCAACGGCCCGCTGTTAAAGCAGATATCCTCCCAGCCGGCGGCGGCGTCGAACTGGCCGCGCTCCAACACCGGCGGCAACAGTTTCAGCAGCATCATGCTCAGGTGCGCCACGATCTCTTCCACTAGGTCAGGATCGTCTATGGACATGTAAGCCAGGCTCTCGAATCCGATCCAATCGCGCACCCAGCCGATGAACGAGCCGAAATAGACGCTCGTCGGGTTGGTGGTCGTGCGGGTCATCAGCTCTTTCGACGCTAACTCTTCTTCGGGCATCACGCGCGCGGGATGATCGGGGTTCAGGAATTCATCGCGAAAAGCCGTCCACGAGGCTCGGTCGCGGATCGGGAATTCGAGAAAATGGGGGATGGTGCGCGTGCCGGCGCTCTGCTCCTGGCGCAACACGCCCAAGCCGTCGCGATAGACGATCAGGCTTTCGGTGCGCTCGATGATCTGCATGGGGCGCAATGGGCGCGCGCCGATGCGCGGGTCGAACGTCTCGAACTGCTCGATGCCAAAATACTCTTCCACCACGCGGTCGGGGATAGAGCCATCGGGCTGGGCGAACGATTGCGGCAGGCAGCCCTGATCCATCCAATCGCGCTTCAGCTCATCCCAATAGCCAAACTCGAAATGCGAGATATAGTCCACGTGCTGATAGTGCATGGTGCGATTCCAACGCTCGCGCGGCGTCAGCTCGGCGCCGAAACGACCCTCTCCACGGCGAATATCGGCCATTGTGATCCCCCTTGAACCTCTGTGATGCGCGCATGATACACATTTCGGGCGCGTTGTCCAGCGTCACACACATGGCAAGCGCTTACGAGATTGCCAATCATTGCGAGGCTGTGTATCATCGAGTTCGTAGGAGGCAGCGCAATGACTCGGCAAACTTTTGCTGCGGTGATCCATCGAGAAGACAATCTCTTTGTCGCCGAATGCCCGGAAGTAGGCACTGTGAGCCAAGTCTACACGATTGAGGAGGCTGTCGCTAATCTCAGAGGCCACGGAACTCTACCTTGAGGAGTTTCCATTGCCCGAAGTTGGGCGTCCGCTCTTGACCACTTTTGAGGCCTCTTATGCCTAGCTTGCCCAAGCTTTCTGGAGCGGAAGTGATCCATGCGCTTGAAAGCCTGGGCTTTCAGACAGATCAAGCAGCGCGGCAGCCATGTGATACTTAAGAAACAGACGCGTGAAGGCGCAATAGGTTGCGTCGTACCGCTTCATGACGAACTGGCCATCGGTACGCTCTGAGGAATACTGCGCCAGGCAGGAGTCTCCGTTGAGGAATTTCTGGTGAGTCTATGACCGGATGGGCATCGGGCTTCCTCCGATGCCGTTTTGTTTGACAACCACGCTAACGTTGAATATAGTACCAGCAGGCTACGATCAGCAGAGGCACAAAACCTGGCTGTAAGGCAAGGGGTTGTGCTTTTTAATTCCTCGATAACCCTGCAAGGAGGTGAATCCTCGATGATCCAGGTGCAGAACCTGACCAAGTACTATGGCGATTTCTTGGCGCTCGACCAGATCTCGTTCGAGGTGACCAAGGGCGAGATTCTGGGCTTTCTCGGTCCCAACGGCGCCGGCAAAACCACCACCATGCGCATCCTCACCGGCTTTATGCCGCCCTCGGAAGGCGAGGCCCGCGTGAGCGGCTATGACGTGCTGCGCGATTCGCTAGAGGTGCGCCGCCGGGTGGGGTACCTGCCTGAGACCGTGCCGCTCTACCGCGAGATGAGCGTCCGCGATTACCTCGATTTCGTGGCCTCGATTCGCGGCGTGGCCAAACGCGAGCAGGCTGTTGAGCGTGTGGTCGAAGCGTGCGACATCGGCGACGTGGCCGACAAGCTGATCGGCAAGCTCTCCAAGGGCTACCGCCAGCGCGTGGGCCTGGCCCAAGCGTTGGTGCACGACCCCGAAGTGCTGGTGCTCGACGAACCGACCATCGGCCTCGACCCGCGCCAGATCCTCAGCGTGCGCGAACTCATCAAGGGTTTGGGCGGCGAACGCACCGTCATTCTGAGCAGCCACATCCTGCCCGAGGTGAGCCAGGTATGCCAGCGGGTGCTCATCATGAACAAAGGTCACATCGTGGCCGAGGACACTCCGGAACGGCTCACCATGAGCCTGCAAGGCGGCCTGCGCGTGCGGATGCAGTTTGCCCAAGCGCCCGCCGACGCGCGCGAGCGTTTGCTGCAAGTGGCCGGCGTCACCGCCGCCGAGCCGGTGACAGAGAACAGTTTTGAGATCACCTGCGCCGCCGGTCAGGATCGGCGCGACGAGCTGGCCCGCTTGGCCGTCAACCAGGGCTGGGGCCTGCTCGAACTGCGTCCGCTGGCGCTGAGCCTGGAAGAGATCTTTATCCAGCTCACCACCGACGAGCAGGCGGCGACAGAGGAGGAGGCGGAACGATGAAGAATGTCTATCATATCGCCCGGCGCGAGCTGGGGAGCTATTTCGTCTCGCCCATCGCCTATGTGGTTATCGCCATCTACCTGGCGGTGGTGGGCGGGTTGTTTGGGTTCATCCTCTACTTTTCGCGCGAGGCCACGCTGCGCTATGTGTTTATGCACGGTGTGGTGATTTTGTTCACTGTGCTTATCACACAGGTGCTCACCATGCGGTTGCTATCCGATGAGCAGCGCCAGGGCACGCTAGAGCTGCTGCTCACCTCGCCCGTGCGCGATTGGGAAGTGGTGCTGGGCAAATATCTGGCCAGCCTGGCGGTGCTGGCGGTGATGATCCTGCTCACTGGCTATTTCCCCGTCCTGCTGATGCGCTTGGGCCAGCCCGATGTGGCGGTGATGGCTTCTGGCTATCTGGGCTATTTCCTGATGGGGGCGTCGCTCTTGGCCATCGGGGTGTTCGCCAGCTCGCTGACGCAGAACCAGGTGGTGGCCGGCATCGTTGGCATCGGCGTTACAAGGCTCTTGTGGGTGAGTAGCGCGCTGGAAGAGATCGTCGGCGAGACGCTCAAGAGCGTTGTAACCTATTTGCCGATTTTCGATCACTATGTGGATATGGCGCGCGGCATCATTGACACCAAAGACATCATCTACTACCTCACCGTGATCGCGCTGTTCCTGTTCTTTAGCGCGCGAGTGGTCGAATCCAGGAGGTGGCGATAATATGCGCGAACGTTTGGCGCTTTATGCGAAATACGGCCTCTGGCTGGGGCTGGCCTGTGTGCTCGTGGCGTTGGGGGCCTGGTTGGTCGTCGGCTCGCTGGCGCTGTGGATCGAGATCGTCGGCGCAGTGGGCATTGCGCTGCTCGCCGCGATGGCGTTGCTGCGCCCGAACGATCTGCGCGCCGCGCTGACTGGCCGGCAGGCGCGCTATGGCGGCAACGCCGCGTTGATGAGCGTGGCCTTTGTGCTCATCATTATCTTGGTCAACTATCTCGGCGCGCGCCACCATCTGCGCTGGGATGTGACCGCTGAAAAGCAGTTCTCGGTGTCGGAGCAGACCATCAATATCCTCGACTCGCTCCAAGAGCCGGTAAAGGTTAGGTTGTTCTTTACTCCTGATCACTATAACCGGCAACAAGCCAGCGATATGATTACCGAGTACGCGCTGCGCTCCAATGGCAAGCTGACCTACGAGTTCATTGCCCCCGATACGCAACGTAGGCAGGCGCTGGATTACCAGGTTGGTCGCGCCGGCACCAGTGTCTTTGAGCGGGGCGCCAAGCGCGAGATC
>CAZYPJ010000057.1:0-16174 GCA_964649365.1 uncultured Anaerolineales bacterium
CGCGCTGCCCTACGACCCGAATACCGAGGGCAGTATACCCCGAACTGCGCCAGTTGACAAATCACACAGAGACGGCCTAGAGCCAGCCGTTCTTTTTCATGAACGCCGTCAGCCAAGGCACCTCGGCGAAATCGCCGCGAAAGCCCATCCAGCCATAATAGATGGCCGCAAAGAATGGCGCGAGGGGCAGTACCCACAATACGCAGGCCAGCGGCGGGAACACCGAGGCCAGCACGCCCACTAAAGGTACGATGACGATCTCGAAAATGACGGCGGCGATCAGCAGCGCCAAACTCTGCGCGGCGTGATAGCGCACTAGCGGCTCGCGCTTGCTTTCGGGGGTGAGCAGCAACACTACCGGCAACACCGCCGGTACGATCAATTGGCTGACGTACGATAGCCCTGCCAATAGTTTATTGTTCTGCGTCGCCCAATTGGGTTGTTGTGGCTGCTCATCGAGTCCAAACGGTTCCTTATTAATATTGTTCTGATCCATTTTACCCTTCTCCTATCGGCGCACTTGCGCATTGATTTCACTTTCACTACGCAATATCTGCGCGTGGGTTGCGATGCATCGGGAGAAGTAGATAGTGTTGGCCATTTCGCATATCTAGGGGGCAAACGAAAGCGGCCAGCCCTCGCTCAACGAGCTTGGCTGACCGCTGATAGCTGATTACTGACCGCTATCCCCGCTTGCGCCACAATCCCAACCGCATAGAGCGGTAAAAACTGCGCAGGGCCACCCAGATTACCAAGGCGCCCAACAAAATGAACAACGCGCCGCGCACGGGTCGGGAGATGAACTGCAGAGTTACGAAATAGACAAATTGCGGGAAGGGCTGCACGCGATAGAGATGGGTGAGCAAATAAGCGATGCCCAGGCTCAGGCCCAGCGCGCCCAACACGAAAAAGCTCAACCAGCGCGTCAGGTCGCGCACCTGCACGCGCGATTTGCGCAGCCTGGCCTGCACGCTTTGAGCGATGGACGAGGTCGCTTTGATGATCGGTAGAGTGTCAACGGGGGCTTGCGCGATTTCGTCAGGGGGGGCGCTGTGAGCGGGCGTGCGCGCGTGGCCCAACTGGCGGGCGATCTCTTCCTCAACTTCAATATAACTTACCGCCGTTGTTAGATTACTGGCGACGGGAAAATCTTTGTGATCGGGCAAATTGCCTAGGATCGCGCCAATGGAGCGTTCGCACAATACCATCAAGGGGCGCGCGCCCACAGCGTAGGCGGGGGTTACATCGGCCACAGAATCGGCTAGCACGTAACATTCGTTTAGGTGCAGATCGAACTCAATGGCGGGCGCCCAAAAAATGCCGCCCTGCGCCCCCCAGCAGGCGCATTCGCCCTCGTCTTTGTGAGGGCATGTGATTAGCCCATCCACGCGCCCGCCGGCAGCCTCCACCTGGCGGACGAGCGTCTGTAGGGCGTGTCCATCGCCGTGGCTGTGGCCGCTATCATCATCCGGCTGGCCCTCCTGAGCGACGTCGTAGAAAAAGACCAACGTTGTATCGCTGGCTAGGGCGCGCACCGCCTCGAGGGTGGCAGGGGTTAGTCGCCATCCTTCGGGATCGCTTTCCGGCGCGATATGGCTATCACGCAAGACGCAATTCTTATGGACAAAGATCGCCTTCATGTGCTCTCTTGTCTGATTGGCTTTTTTAGGCTTGGCCCGCGCTGCGCGAGCGGCTGCGACGGCGCGTCGAGTTGGTAGGCGGCGGAGTTTCCTGCCCCGGTTCGTCAGCCCTCGGCCATTGCTCAGACGTAGTTCCCGTATTGGCGTCCGTTGCTTCGTCGCTCGTTGGCTCAGCGCCGGCGTCTGGCCCGGCCACGTCCACCACGACGCCTTCTACGTCGTCTGTGGGTGGCTCTTCGGCGGGCATTGGCGCCGCCAACCCCGATTCTAGCAATGTCAATGGCTCGGCGTTCTCCGACGCCATCACGCACTGGCCTCGGAACATGCCGCCCTCGTCAATCAGCAGCGATGCTACGTGAATATCGCCCCATACCCGTCCATCGGGCAGGATTTCGAGTCGGCTCTGGGCGGTGATGTTGCCGCGCACCGCGCCCCATACCTGGATTGAGTTGGCTACGATATCGGCCAGCACTTTGGCCGAAGGGCCGATGATCAAGTTGCCGGCCGTCTCGATATAGCCCTGATAGATGCCATCAATACGAATATTGCCGTCAGACTTGACCGTGCCGTTGTAGCTGGTGTTTGGCCCTAGGATGTTGTCTATTTTGCCGCCCGCAACGACTGGGGTCTTGGTCTTTTTGAACAAAGTGATTCCTCCCAACATAGTATCCACGGCGAGCGCGCCCCCCGGCCTATGGTTAGGACGCCAATCGCGGGGGCCAAGTTCCAGCCGTACATGTATAATGCGACAGGCATAGTACCGTAAGAACAGTTATTTGTCAATCATTAGATAACATTTGGCAAGATGTTTTGGTGGCATTCAGCGCGGCAAATACGGTTCTTAGCGGCATAACAGGCAGGTGAATGGCAGTTGACAGCGCATTGTTTCTGTGCTATACTTTATATACCCATAGGGGGTATATCTAGCGGAATCACGCAAAGGAGTCGGACGATGGATCAACAGCGTTTGCAGCAAATCGTCGTCACAGTGTTGGGCAATAGTGAGGGCGAGATTTGTCGGGGGGGTTGAGGCCCTCGACGGTCTTCGTTGGAGACCGCCGAATTCACCGCGACATATTTGGCCCGTTTCTATGGCGACAAGGTACGGCTCGAGTATTACGATATGGCCGAGCCAGGCCAGCAGGAGAAACACAAGGCCTTGCTCGACCAAGTAGAGGGCCAGTACATCTTTTATCCGTTGGTGTTCATCAACGATCAACTGAAGGTCGTGGGCAGCGCCGAGTATTATGATGTACTGTACGCCGTGAGAGAGACGCTCGGACAAGCTTAACGCAGTTGATGCGGAAACAAGAGATCGGGCTTATGAGAAGGCCCGATCTCTTTGTTTATTCTTTTGGTTCTTCGGGCGGCTTGGGCGCCGAGTCGTCATCTGCTCCTTTTTTCTTTTCCTCTTCCTCTTCTTCTTTGCCGCCTTTTTTCGCTTTCTCGGCGTATTCCTCCAATTTAGCCTGCACGCGAGCGTACACTGTCCCCTCGGGGTAGCGCCCATCGGCGTCCGGTTCGCCCGCCGGCGAACAGGTGAGCAACTCGATGCCCTCTTCGATGGTCGAGACGGCATAGATATGGAATTTGCCTTCGGCCACTGCTTGGATCACATCCTCCCGCAACATCAAGTGGCGCACGTTCGAAATCGGCACGAGCGCACCCTGTTCGCCTGTCAATCCTCGCGCCTTGCAAACATCGTAGAATCCTTCGATCTTGGCGTTGACGCCGCCGATAGCCTGCACTTGGCCCGATTGGTTCACCGAGCCAGTAACGGCCAGGCTTTGCTTGATAGGCGCACCCGATAGGCTGGAGAGCAGCGCATAAAGCTCGGTAGATGAGGCGCTATCGCCCTCGATGCCGCCATAGTTCTGTTCGAACACCAGAGTAGCCGACATGCTGAGCGGTTTTTCCTGAGCAAAGCGGCTGGCCAGATACGAGGAGAGGATCAACTGTCCCTTGTCATGGATAGGGCCGCTCATGCGCACTTCGCGGTCGATACTCACAACGCCGCTGTGGCCCATGAATGTCTTGGCAGTGATGCGCGACGGTCCACCGAACTCGAAATTTGCGTATTGCATCACGGCTAGTCCGTTTACTTGGCCTACAGCGGCGCCGTCGGTGTCAATCAAAATGATGCCTTCGCTGATTCGCTCCACAAAGCGTTTAGCGATGTAATCCAGGCGCGCAATACGCTCGTTGACGGCGGTGCGTACGTCGTCGGCCTGCACGATGTCGCGCCCGGCGCGCCCTGCCCAGAACGATGCCTCGCGCACCAGGTCGGCCACATCAGCAAAGCGGGTGATGACCTTGTACTGGTCGTCGGCCAAGCGCGCGGCCTCATCGAGAATGCGCGCCACGGCGCCCGCGTCAAAGTGGCGCAGCCCCTCGCGGCGGCACAGGTCGCCGATGAAATGGGCGTATTGCAGCGCCGTCTCTTGGTCGCGATCCATCACCATCACGAACTCGGCTTTGATTTTGAATAGCTCACGGAAATCCTCATCGTAAGCATAGAGCAACTGATACAGGCGCTCATCGCCGATGATGATGACTTTGACATCCAATGGGATTGGCTCCGGCTCCAGGCTGACAGTGGCCGCCAAGCCATAGAACTGTGACATCTCTTCAATCTTGATCTCGCGATTACGCAGCGCGCGCTTTAATCCATCCCACGCTAATGGGTTGGCCAGCAATCCCTTGGCCTCTACGACCAAATAGCCGCCATTGGCGCGATGCAGGGCGCCGGCGCGGATTTGAGTGAAATCGGTCACCATCGCGCCAAACTCGGCGCGGTGCTCGATGCGCCCGATGAGGTTGAGGTAGGTGGGATTATCCTCGATGACCACCGGCGCGCAGGCTTCCGGGCAGGCGTTCTCCAGCACGTTCACCTTGTAGCGGTCGGCCCAGCGATCTTCGCCTTGGCGCATCATGGCTGCCAGCGGCGATCTTTCGCCCTCTTGGCTGGGCAAAAAGTCACCTGCGTTCTGCACGATATCCTGCCGAACAGCGTCGAGATAGGTTAACACCTGGGGGCAATCCTGGTATTTCTCTTTGATGTCGGTTAGGCGGTTATCTACTACGAACCCCGACATCTCGTTGGTGATGTTCTCGATGGCCTGGCGACCCTGCCGATCCAACTCGCGAGTGAGCCGCATGGTGGCGTCGAATTGCTCTTGCAACTCGCGACGATACGCCTCGTACTTTTTCTTGACCTCGGGGTCGAGCTTGTCGTAGGCCTCCGAACTGAGCGGCTGGCCATCTTGCATCGGCGCGATGACCAGGCCCATCTGCGAGCGGATCAGCGCAAAACCGCGCTCGTTCAGGTATTGTTCCAGCTTTTGGATCAGCTCTTGCTGCTTTTGTTGCAGATCGAGCGTGATCTCGCGGCGGCGCTGCTCGTAGAACTCGCCCTCGAATGCGCGGGGTAGCTCTTGCTTCAGGCGCGTCACCAATTCATCCATATCGTTGCGCAGCTCGGCGGCGCGGCCCGACGGCAGGCTGATTGCGTGTGGGCGACGTGGATCTTGGAAATTATACACATAGCACCACTCCAGCGGCGCCGGTTCAGAAGGGGCCTTGCGGTCGAGAAATTGGCGCACGGCGGTCGTTCGTCCCGAACCGGCGGGGCCGACGGCATAGATGTTGAACCCTTGGCCGGGCATATCAATGCCGAAATCAATGGCGCGCACGGCGCGATCTTGGCCAATGATACGCTGCAAGGGCGGCAACTCGGCGGTGCTCTTGAAAGCGAAAATCGAAGGATCTGTCTGATGGCGTAGTTGCGCTACATCGAGCTCTAATTTCCTGGCATCCATATCAGCGACCTCCCATCTATCTAGAGTTGGGCTAATTCTGTTCGTATTGACCCGCCAGGCACTCGTTGCACTGCGCGGCGTAGCCGCAAAAACGGCACCGGGTGGGGTCGTCGTGGCTGCGGGGTACGTCGCGAGCGGTCAGATCGGCGCGCATCTCGTCGAGCGTGGCCAGCAACCGGTCGCGCAGGGCGGCGTCGTAGGGCAATCGAAAGGTTTGCTCGCGATAGCGCAGCAGACCATAGGGTGGGCGACGCCCCAAGGTCTCTTCGATCAGCAAACAATAGGCGGCGAGTTGCATGATATCGGCTTCGTAAGGTTCTAGCGATCTGCGTCCGGGCTTGACCTCGATGGGGATGAGATCATTTCCCACCTTGACGACGTAATCGGGTTTGCCTCGCAAAGCCAATCGCGGCGCATGAAGGGGCGGACTGGCGCGCCATTGCTCGGTATCGGCATAGACCACCTGCCCTTTGGGCAACCCCGCGTTGGCGCGATCCAACCGCGAGCGCAGCCACAGCGCCCCAGCCAGGGCCAGCGTAGAAAGCACTGCCACTAGGAGGATCGCCTGCCAGGGTGTCATTTCCGCCACTTGTCCAAGTAGGGATCGGATACGGTGATCGCCACACCTTCGGGATTCCAGTTCGTGAGCCATTGCGCGTTTTCGGGCGAGATACGGATGCAGCCGTGCGACGTAGGCCGCACGCCCAGAGCGTCGCGATCCTGATAGACCTTGCCATCCTGCGTCGTCGTATAGGGCAAGCTGTGAATCAAGATCGAACCTTCCGATTTGTACAAGTACCAAGCTTCGTCGGCATAGACATCAAAGGCAAAGAATGTGCCCCAATATGCGCCTACTGTGCCGCTCCAAGCAGGAGTGTATTTGTCGGCGTCGGGCAAGCCGGTGGAGCAGGGAATGTCGCGCAGCAATTGCCCGTGCTCAAAGATGAACATGTGTTGCGTGGCTTGATCTACATAAATATAGCGATCGAGATCGCTGCGGGTATCAAAGGGGTAGGTCGTGGGCGAGGGTGTGGCCGTCATCGTCGGCGCGGCGCTGGGCGACGGCGTGGCCGAAGGCGTAACTGTCGCTGTGCGCGTAGCGCTGGGCGATGGTGTGACTGTAGCTGTTAGCGCGGCGGTGGGCGAGCCGATCAGCGCCGCCGCCCTCTCAACGATCAAGCTGTTCGCCGTGGGCGTGGGCGCGGCGGCGGCCAGCACTGCCGCGTTGGGGCGCGTCGGCGGCGCAAACGATAGCGTCGTTGCCGTCACCAAGATCAGCGTAGCGACCAGAATCCATTCATAGCGTTTCATACGTCATCACAACCTCAATGGGTTAACGTTTATGCGTCATCGTAACAGAGAATAAAGCAGCGCGGCAGCCAGCGCAAGTGCAGCGATGAATAGCCAGCGGGCCAGGTTGGCCTGCCGACCGGCGCGACGCACCAAGCCGCCGTGCGCCTCATGGCGGGCTGAGCCGCGTTGCAACGCCTCGATGTTGCCGGGCGCGACGCCCAGCACGCGCTGCATCCACCAGGCGCGCGCGCAAAAGACATAGCGGCCCAACTCGCTTGCCGTGAGCGGGGCCAGCCTTTCGCGAGCGCCGCCGCGCCTGGAGCTAGACTTCATCGCTCGCGCGCCCCGAAAGGCGTCCCTCGAACGAACGCAGAGCCGCTTGGAGCTTTTCCTGGCGCACGGCGGTGGTCAGGTCGCCGCGCGTGTGCTCGACCACACCGCGCACCATATCGGTGGTGCGGCGCAGATTCTGGGTCATGCCATCGGGGAAATCAATCGTAATGAGATAGCTGTAGACCTCATCCATGATTTCGAGCAGGCGCTCGGCCTCGGCAATATCATCGCGGCGGATGCTATCCAACGCAAAACGGCGCATCTCGCCCATCGCTTCGCCCAAGCCGTTGAGATAGGCTGGGTAGGGGATCCCCATCGCGTCGGGATCGGGCAAGGGGCGGCGCGAGACCAGCGCCAATGTGACGGCTGCCTCGACCAGCTCTTTGAGCGAATCTTGCAGGTAGCCGGAATAGTAGATATCGGCATAGGCTCGGGCCTCGGCGCACATGGCTTCGGCGGCGGCGGTGGCCTCGGCCAACAGCGCGTCGGCCTGGTCGTATTCGTGGCGGTGGCTGGCGCGGATGCTGTTGGCGCACAAACGGATCAGCGCCCGTGAGCGTTCCAGCGTCAGGTCGCGGATCTCGCTTTTGTGGGTGAGGTCGGCCAAGATACGTTCGATGAGGGGTTCCAGGTTATCTATCAAAGTTAGCTCCTATCATCCGTGGATCGGGACACATCTGCTAATGCTTAAATCCCAAAAAACGATCTTCATCTTGCCCCTGGGCGGGAGTCTTGATCTCGCCGAACTGCGCCTCGTACTTTTCCAGGTTGGCGCCGAGCGCCTGATAGAGTAGCTTGGCGTGCATGGGCGTCATCAACACACGGGCATAGACTTTGGTCTTGGGCGTGTTAGGCAACAGACGGGCGAAATCCACGATAATCTCAGAGGCCGAATGAGTGATGACAGCAAAATTAGAATAGATCGCCTCTAACCCTTCAGGGATCTCGATGTTGATGCGCGCTTTGGGTTGGTTGACGTTGGAATCCATCGGGCGCCTCCTTCTACTTGGCTTCCTGAAAATCTACCCAGGTGATTTTGCCCCAGATGCCGGGCGCATCAACGGGCAGACATTCGTGATCGAGCAAAGTGAGCGTGTACGTCACCGGGTTATTCAAGCCGTCAAAGGAATACTGGCCGCTGCCATCGGTGACAGCGATGGCCGACCAATCCCAGGCCTTGATCTGTACCCGCGTGCTGACGACGGGCTTGGCTTTTTTATCGAACACCTGGCCGCGTATGAACATCCGGTTGCCGTCGGTCTCGATCAGTTTGGTAATGCGCCCTGTGAACGCGCCCGATGGCGCCTTGGGGAAGGGCGAGGGCGTTCCCCCCGGGCCGGGGGTTGGCATGGGGCCGACTTGGATGCAATTTGTCTTGGCCTCCTGAAACTTGGCCTCCGTCTTGGCGTCCCCTGCGATGGCGAGCGAGGCGGCGTATTGTTTTTCGGCCTCGCACCAGGCTCCGCTCTCGGCAAGTTGATCTCCATAACTGCGCGTTGCCTCCAACATCCGCGCGCGCACGTCGCGATAGTTAGGCGCCATGTCATAGAGTTGCGCCAAGATCGCGATGGTCTGGCCCCAATCGGCGTTCCAATAGCTTAGCGCGTCGGAGTAAAGCGTGGCCATCTCGATCGCTTCAGCGGCTTGGGCGTCGTTGGGCTTCAAGAGCAGCGCTCGCTCGAACAGACGCGCTGCTTCGGTGATGCGATCTTGCTCTACCAGTTGCTGGCCGCTATTGTAATAGGCGTCGAACAACATCCTATCTACCTCTACCCGTTCAAATGTCGGGTCGGCGGCCATCAATGTTTCGGCTTGGACGATCACCTCGGCCCAATCGCTGGCGGCGTAAGCGGCGGCGAGCTTGTCATAGGTGGCCCTGCGCTGATCCACCTGCACTTTTTCGACCTGAAACGCCGGCGTGGCCGTCGGCGCAGCCTGTAACCGCCGACGGGTCTCGGCCAGCGCGGCTTTGGCCTCGGCGTGCTGCGGCGCAATGCGCAGCGTCACCTCGAACTCGGCTTCGGCCAGCGCCAGTTCGTTGGCCTGCAAGTGCATCTGCCCCTTCTGATAGTGCTCTTGGGCGGCCTGCTGTTCGACGCGGGCGCGATCGCGCATCCCTACATAGGCGCCCAACACGCCCAGGCCCAAAATGGCCAGCAGCACAATCAACGTGACGACGATGACCGTTAGGCTCAGCCCGCAACCCTGTCGCTGCGCCGGGCGGTAACTGGGCGCCGAGTTCGTGAGCGGCGCAGGCGGGGGCGTCGCGACCGGTTTGGGCCATTCTTGAGGCAAGCGCTGGCCGCATTGTGGGCAAAACAGCGCTTTGCCGTGGATTATCCGACCACATTGAGGGCATTTCATACTCGATGCAACTTTCCGTTTCAGATGACATATGATACCACAATTTCGCCGTGAGCGTTCAATAGCTCGACGGTGATGCGCTCGGAAGAGTTCCTGCTCGGCCAAGTCGCCGACCAGGTAAAGGGCGCGTCGGGGCGCACGATGCACGCCTGGCGCGCCAGTTCGCGGTCGCCCTGGGCGGCACGCAACGTCCAGGCGTGGGCGGCGGGCGCAGCGACAGTGACGGATAGGCGGCCATCGGTCAGCGCGACGTTGAGCGCTGCCTGGTCGTTGGCGATGGAAGGGCCGCCGCTCTGTGCGATGACGTACCAGGTCTCATCCCAGCCCACGCTGGCGCCCGGTTGCAGAATGGCGTAATCCCAAAAGGTGGGCGTTAGCCCGCCCCACATTTCCACGTATTTGCTGCCGTCGTCGGTATAAGCGCCTACCTCGGTGAACCCCTGCCCAAAGCCGAACAGCTTGACGCCGCGCGCGATCTCGGGCGGAAAAGCGCGCACCAGGCCGATTTGCGCCGCCTCGTCATAGATGGCAGTGTAGGGCGCCGCCAAGTTGGGGGCGAAAAAGCCCAGCCAATCGCGCCAGTTGCCATACAGGCTCATATCGCGGCCCTGATGGTTGGGCCACGCCATAGCGCCGTGCGCGTCGGGCAGGGCGCGGTCGCCCCGGCTGTGGACGATCACTTCGGCGGCGGGATAGTAAAAGCGCAAGGTGGGCTGAACGCTGCGCCCTCCGGGCGAGAGCATGGCGTTGATCCAATACTGGAATGACTGCGCCTGCTCACTTTGGCTGGTGAGCGTCGAGCGCAGATGGAAACCCGCCTCGCCCGGCTTGAGCGTGATGACTACCTGCGCAGCGATCTGCCGAGAACGCTCGACGAGATGCACCGTCGCTACGGCGCTGCCATCGGCCCGATGGGTGGTCTCGATCTCCCAGGGTTCGGCGGTGACATAACCGTGTTCGTCCACCGGCAGACAAAACTCGATGCCGCCCGCCGCCAGCCACCAGCCCTGGTCGGTCGGCCCCCAACGGGTGGGCTTGATGACCTGGTTGTTATAAAGCAGCGCTTGATCGGTGGGTAAATAGCGGGCTTGATAGATGCGCCCCCCCAACTCGGGCAGCAGGGTCAACTCCAGGTATTCGTTGCGCAGGATGATCGTCTGATATGTGTGCGGCGCGGGCGCGCCTACGCGATCGTGGCGCAACAAAGGGTATGGATGACCAGCCTGAGCTGGATCGGTATAGAGCGCCTGCTGGTAGGCGTAGGTATTGATGACAACCTCACCGGTCGAGATGGTCGCCGGTTTTGCTGTCGCCGTGGTGGGCGCAGCGGTAGCCGTCGGCGTGGGCGCCGCCGTCGCCGTAGAGGCGCTGGTTGGCGGCGCAGTGGGCGGGGCGGATGTGGCCGTCGTCGTGGGCGGCAACGCGATCTCGAAACTGAGCGCCGCCTGCGCCATGTTGCCTGCGCTATCTTCGGCTTCGATGACAATTTGATGGATGCCAGGGGCCAGGCGGCGAGTGTCAAGATTATGGCGCAAAGAAGAATCGCGCGTCTCGGCTACCGTTTGTCCATCCGTCAGGATCGCCAAACGGGCGACGCCGCTGGGGTCGTCGGCGGTGACGATGAGCTTTAACCCTTCGTTTGGGGCCGACCTGGCGGGAATCGGTTCGATGCGAATGGTGGGCGGCGCGACGTCGGTGGTAGGCGCAGGAGAGGGTGAGGCGCTGAGGGTTAGCGCCGAGGCCGTGATCCTCGGCTGAGGTTGCGGCGTAACCGTCGGCGTCTCTTGACCGCAAGCGGTCAGCAATACTAGGCTGCTCACGAAACCGGCCGCGAGGCGCGCAAATCGCTGCGTCGGGTTCATGTTCTGTTGGTGATGCCTCATCTCTGATACTCCGCCGGGGCATTATAGCGGGAGCGACTGTTCTTGTCCAGTGCGCACACTGGGCGTCGCCGTTTTGACTCTCCCTCTGCGATGGAGTACGATCAGACCGACCGGTTCGCATAAGGAGGTATTTCATGTCGCTCGCACCCTTGCCAATCACCTTAACCAGTCCCGAAGCTCACCAGGACGTAAACGCGCTGCGCACGACCTCGTTACGCAATGCGGCGATTGTGGTGATGGCGCTTTCTTACGAGTGGATCATCTATCTGACGATTTTTGCCAATGGAGCAACCGCCGCGAGCTGGCTTTTACCTGTTAGTCTGATGCTCATTAGCGGCAAGGCATTCTGGCTGCTCAAAATCAAGCCGATGCTGGCGTGTGTCAGCTTCCCGATAGAACTGCTTGCGGCGATCCTCTGCTATCTCTGTTTCGAGCCGATTTCACTCGTCGTCCTGTTCACTGTGCCGGTGATTTTTCTGTGTAGCGTGGTCGTCACTCACTGGTGGATGCTGGGCATTACCGGCGCGGCTTGCGCGTCGCTGGCGATCATGATCGGGCTGCACGGCCCAATGGTGAGCGCGTTGTATGGCGCTACGATCATAATGAACCTGCTTACGGGTTTGATTGCCTGGTTCTCGCTCAACAACCTTTATATGGCTATCGAATGGGCTACCTATAGCCAAAAGCAGGCCCAGGAAAGCATCGAAAGCGCGCGTGAGCGTCGCGCCGAATTGCGCAAAATGGCCGATATGTTGCGTCACAATCAGGAGCGCCTGCATTATCTCAACATCCGCCTCGAACAGGCTCGCGTGGCCGCTGAGGAGGCGTATCGCACCAAACAGCATTTTGTGGCCAATGTCTCACACGAGTTGCGCACGCCGCTCAACCTAATCACCGGCTTTAGCGAGATGATGGCCTTTTCGCCGGAAAGCTATGGCGGCGTGCGCCTGCCGCCGCAATATCAAGAAGATGTGATGGAAATCTATCGTTCCAGCAAACACTTGCTGAGCCTGATCGAGGATGTCCTTGCCTTGGCCCAATTGGAGGCAGGACAGATGATTGTGCAGCGCGAGTGGACCGATCTGGCGACCATCATCCATGAGGCCGCCGACACATTGCGGCCGCTGATCGAGGCCAAAGGGTTGGTATTGCAGACCGTCGTTCCACCCGATTTGCCGGCGGTATATATGGATGCGGGACGCATCCGCCAAGTTCTTCTAAACATCTTGAACAACGCTTACCGCTTTACCGAGCAAGGGAGCATCCGCGTCGAGGTCACCATGCAACCGGACGAAGTGCTTGTTCAAGTGCGCGACACGGGGGTGGGCATCTCGCCCGATGATCTGCCGCTAATCTTTGAAGAATTTCACAATCTGGCGGGCGGCCCCTCGGCGCGGCGCGATGGCTTTGGGCTGGGGCTTTCCATCAGCCGGCGCTTGGTGGAGGCTCACGGCGGCAGGTTATGGGCTACGAGCGATCGCGGCGTGGGAAGTTGTTTCAGCATCGCGCTGCCCATCGAGATTCGCGATCCGAGCGTGGGTCGGCCTACATTGGTGCGCACTGGCCCCCGCGCCAAGATGGAGCGCACCCGCCCGGTGATCCTTGAAGTGGGCGAAGAGCCGGGCCATGAGATGCTCGAACGCCGCCTGAGCGAATACCGGGTGGTACACGTCAGGCCGCAGCAGGTGGCTTCGGTCTATGAGCGTTATGTGCCTGTGGCGCTGTGGCTCAATGATCCCTCGTCTCACGACGAATTGCCCCACTATCTCGCGCCTTTACTGCGCGCCGCGCCGACGCTGCCCGTTATCAGTTGCCGTATCCCCACCCAGACCGATCTGGCTCGCAAATTGCGCACCGATTTCTTTTTCCCCAAGCCCGTCACGCGGGAAAAGATCGCCAGAGCCATTGAGCAACTCTCCGAGCATCGCCCGATCAAGCGCGTGCTGATTATAGATGACGATCCGAGCATGGTGAGGTTGTTGCAGCGCGTCTTGCTCTCGCTCGACGGGCCGCCGCTTCAGGTGATCGAAGCTTGTGGGGGGCAAGAGGGATTGGCCTTGTTGGAAAGCGAACGCCCCGATTTAGTGTTGCTCGATCTGGCCATGCCCGAGGTAAGTGGTTATGACGTACTCGAGGTTCTTCATCGCGAGCCTGCCTACAGCGACACGCGTGTGATTCTGATGACTGGTGTGGGGTTGAGTGAAGAGATGACGCCCGTTTATCGCATCGCCGTGCAGAGCCAGGAGGGATTCCCGCTGGTCAAGTCGCTTCAGGTGGTGCAGCAGATTATCAATGGCTTATCAGAGCGTGTCGTAGAGGCCTAATGCGCGCAGCGCGCTTAATAAAGCGCCTTGAGTGACGGGTTTCTTGATATAGCCGCTGGCGGCCAACGACTGGGCCAGCGCCTCCTGCCCCAGCACCGAGCATATAACCACTGGGATGTGGCTGGTATCGGGATCAGCCTTGAGTTCGTGTAATAGCTCCCAACCATCCTGATCGGGCATCATAATGTCGAGGATGATCGCCGCGGGTTTTTCGTTGCGCGCCAGCGATAGGCCATTGATCGCATCGTAGGCGCTGTGCAGGCGATAGGGGAGGCCGCTGAGATAACGCCGGCAGAGACGATGCAGGCTGGGGTTATCGTCCACCAGCAACACGCTGTGCATGGCCACGCGCGGCAACGTCAGCCGGAACACGCCGCGATTCGGCTCGGCCAAGACCCATTCAAAGCGTCCCTGTACGGCTTGCAAAAGATCGGCTGGCACGGCCGTCTCGGGTGCATCTGTAGCGGGTTCGAGCGGGTAATCTAGCTCAAAGCAAGCTTCATCGCTATCCGGCGGCGATAGCCGCGAGACAATGACCGCATGGGGGTGGTATTGGATCGTCCAACTATACAGCGCCAACAGCACCTGGCGTAACACCACTCGGCTGGCATGGACAATGAGACTCTCGACGCTGATGCGATCTTCTAGTGTGACGCCCTGACTTTGCGCCAGCGGCGCTACTAATTCTTGTACGTTGCGCAGTTCGGCGCAGAGGTTCACTGGCCCGGCGTCATAGCTCAAATCCTGGATTTCGGCTGCCACCTGGCCCTCGTCGGGGAGCGACTCGTCGCTGGCCATTTCGTTTTCTTGCCATTCGAGCCGCGCAGCAACCACATTAGTGACGGCTTCCAGCCCGGCGCGTAGCTCACGGCGCAATTGTCGCTCGCTCAACCCCAGATTCTTCGCTAGATCCTCCATCGAGATTTGATCCACATAGCGCCCACGCAGCGCGGCATAGGCGCGGCGTTTCTCCGAGCGCAACGGCACGTTGTCACCCGGCGTTAGTTGATCTATGGACTCGATGAGCAGCTTGCGCAGCGCCTTGGCCTCTTGTCCCAACAAGATCGGCTCGACTGCGCAAGCCCGCAGCAACGCCACCAGCGACGAGCGCTGCAGATAGACCGAGTCGTACAAATGGTTCAGCGCGCGCCGCACCTCAGCGAACAACCCTTGCGCCAAAGGTGGGGGAGGCTGACCCTTTTCTGTCCATATCGTGGCCATTTATGTAATCCTGAATTGAGATTACCTGCTATAATTATAGGCATAGCTTGCCCTACGACAAAAGCATGTCTAGGGTGTGGGCCTGACGGTTCTCTAGAAACACTATGTAGTGGCATGATCGCTGAAAGGAGGTAAAATAAGGAACCTTTGATTTCGTCATGTAAGCGTAGAACATTTCAACCATCGGGCTTTCGCTCATTCGGAGCGCCAAAGTAAGGAGAAGAGCAATGTCTGCACGCATTACCCGTCGTGAATTGTTGCGCTATGCAGGACTGGCTTCGGCTGCGGGGCTGTTGGCGGCTTGCCAACCCAAAGTCGTCGAAGTGACAAAGGTTGTGGAGAAAGAAGTCGAGAAGGTCGTCAAAGAGACGGTCGTCGTCGAAAAGCAGGTCGAAAAGGTCGTCGAAAAGACGGTCGTCGTCGAAAAGCAAGCGCCGGCCGCTGCCCCGAAAGCCAGAGTGACTATCACCTTCCAGAGCAAGAGCGAAGGCAACCTGTTGCAGGACTGCTTCGAGACCTTTAACTCTAGCCAGGGTTGGGTCACCGCCGAGTTCTCCAAGACTACCCATGACAAAATGATGACCGGCTGGGCCACCAAGACCGGCCCCGACTGGATCCGCACCGACCCCATCGAGATGGAGTACCCTGTCCGTGTCGGCGCGATCGTCCCAGTTCAGGATTTTGTCGATCGGGATGGCGTCAAATTCGATCAGTACTATGATATCGTCAAGCCGTGGATCTATTACCCCATCAAGGACGGCCCGGCGTTTTGCATCCCCTTCACTGGCGGCTCGTTCGTAGTGTTCTACAACCGCGATCACTTCATCGAAGCCGGTATTGACGAGCCTAGCCCCGACTGGACTTGGGAAGACTATGGCAAGATCGCCCAGAAGTTGACCAAGATTGGCAAAGATGGGCTGCCCACTCAATTGGGTAGCTTTAACTGGCCGACGATGTGGTGGAATAGCTGGCTGATCCCCTTGTTGCAGGCGGGCGGCGTGCCCTTTGACCATCCGTTGTGGGGCCTGGCCGACTTTAAAGATCCCGCATATCTGACTAATGCGACCAAGTGTCTGCCCGGCGCCAGCAAGGAATGCCTGAAGCAAGCCCTGCAGATGCAAGTTGACCTGATCTACAAGTATCAGGCTTGCCCGCGCCCCGGCTTTGAGCTGCCGCAAGAGGCTGGCTTCCTCTCGGGCAATATCTCGATGAACTTTGGCAGCGCCGGCTATGCTTCTCAAGTCATCGCCTCGGACAAGGTCACGAACTGGGGTGTCGTTCGCCCGCCCAAGGCCCCA
>CAZYPJ010000058.1:0-14649 GCA_964649365.1 uncultured Anaerolineales bacterium
TCTGGGGTTTGAGCCAATCCACCTTGCAGGGCGGCGGCGTTACGGCTATACTGAGGATGTGTTGGCCGTCAATCGTGAATAGCGAAAGGAGACCTACCCAATGCCCAGCCTCAAAGGGACGCAGACCGAAAAGAACTTGCTGGCCGCCTTTGCCGGCGAATCGCAAGCGCGCAACCGCTACACCTATTTTGCCTCCGAAGCCAGAAAAGCGGGTTATGAGCAGATCGCCGCTATTTTCCTGGATACCGCCGACAACGAAAAAGAGCACGCCAAGATGTTCTTTGGCTTGCTCGAAGGGGGCGAGGTCGAGATCGTCGCATCGTATCCGGCGGGCGTGATCGGCGACACCGCCGCTAACCTGGCCGCCGCCGCTGCCGGCGAGCGCATGGAGTGGACAACGATCTATAAAGATTTTGCGGCGACGGCCAAAAAAGAGGGCTTTGCCCAAGTGGCCGCGGTGTTCACCGAGATCGCCGAGGTCGAGGAGCAGCACGAAAAGCGCTATTTGAAGCTGCTCGAGAATGTCAAGAGCGGCAAGGTGTTCGAGAAGGATGAAGAGGTTGAGTGGCGCTGCCGCAACTGCGGCTATGTCCACAAGGGCAAATCGGCCCCTAAAACCTGCCCGGCCTGCCGCCATCCACAAGCCTACTATGAGGTGCTGGCGGAGAATTATTAACTGGCAAGCAGCAATCGGCTTTCAGCGATCAGCGCTCATGTCGTGTGTAGGGCTGCTGATCGCTGATTGCTACGAAATAGCGCGCAGATAATCGCGCAGCAGGGGATAGAGGTCATTGTAGAGCGCGGCGCGCTCGACATAACGCCGCTGCCGTGTCTCATCGGGCGTGTAACGCTGCTGTACGCGCACCAACGCTTGACTGGCCTGCTCCAGGTTGGCGAACGCCCCGCAGCCCACTCCAGCCAGCATTGCTGCTCCCAGGCAAGCGGTGTCGAGCGTCTGCGGGCGCTCCACTGGCCGGCCCAAGATATCCGCCGTGAGCTGTAGCCAGCGCTCTGAGCGCGCCCCCGCGCCAGCGGCGCGGTAGATCTGAATGGGGATGCCTACCTCTTCCATGCGCTCTTGCGCCTGTCGCATATAGAACGTGATCCCCTCCAGCAGCGCCTTGATGATCTCGCCGCGTGTGGTGTCGAGTCGCAGCCCCAGGATCGCCCCCGAAACGCGGGCGTCGTTAAGCGGCGGCCCCGCTGGAGCCAGATGGGGCAGCGCCATGAGCGAGGTCGGCTCCTCGGGCATTTCGTCCAAGAGCTGATCGTACACGTTGGCGCCCTGCCGCTGCGCCTGACGCGCTTCGAGCGGCGCCAACTGATCGCGAAACCAGCGCAACACCGTGCCCCCCGAACGGCTGTAAGCCGCGCTGACGTATCGTCCGGGCCAGACGTGCGGCTCCATCCCTAACCCTTGCGCTAACAACAATGAATCGAGCGGCACGGCCTCGAAAGCCGGCAGCATGTGGATATAGGCCCCCAGGCTGTAGAGCGCCAACCCGGCGCGCGCCACGCCCGCGCCCAGGGCGCTGCAACACAGGTCGCGCCCACCCACCACCAGTTGCGTCTCGCTGGGCAGGCCCAACTCGCGGGCTACTGTCCCCGAAATGGCGCCCGCCGGTTTGCCGGCGGCCAACAATTCGGGCAGCAGGGCGTCGGTGAGGCGACAAGCCGCCAGCGCCTCGGGCGACCAGCGCCGGCGGGTCATATCGAGCAGCCCCGTGGTGTGGGCCAGTGAGAAATCGCAGGCCGAGGCCCCTCCCAGAAGATAAATGGCCAGATTGGCCCCGAAAAGGAACCGCCAGGCGCGATGGTATAGCTCGGGTTCGTGGTCGCGCAGATAGCACAACCTGGCCAGCGTGTCGCGGCTATCAGGGATGCTGTGGGTGATCTCGAACAGGCGCTCGCGCCCCAACGTTTGCTCTAATTCGCGAGGGTAGCGCTCGGCGCGTGCGTCGGCCCCGACCTGGCAACGCCCGATGATTTGCCCTTCGGGTGAGACGGGCGTCACGGCCTCTCCCAGGCTGGAGGCCGCCAGCGCACGGATGGGGTCGCGCCGGGTTTGCGCCGCCGCTTCGCTGATCACCTGCTTGATGGCGGCCCACACCTCACGCGGGTCCAGTTCATAGGCGCCGCCCGGCCCTGGCGCCAGGGTGTATTCCGCCGAGGCGCGCGCCAGCGTCGCGCCGTCTTCCGAAACCGCCAACGCCCGACAAACTGTCGCGCCGATATCGATCCCCAGAAGGCTCATGACAACTCCTTTCGCTCTCCACGAGGATCGTAACCGGCGCGTGATATTCTGTCAAGCGGGGTAGAGTGGTCAGTTTTCAGTCGTCAGTTCCAGTTCAGTAGCTGCAAGCTATTGGCCACTAAAAAACTGACCACTGTAAACTATCATCTTTGCCGATTATGGGTCGGTGTGCTATAATCAGTCGGTCAGGTCTGGAGTAAAGCCTAGGAGGGATCCCACTCAATGCGAGAGTACAAAGTCGAAGACATTCGCAACGTGGTATTGCTGGGCCACGGTTCCAGCGGCAAAACGTCGCTGAGCGAGGCAATGTTGTTCGATAGCGGCGCCACGACGCGATTGGGCAAGATCGAAGAAAAGAACACCGTCTCCGACTATGATGAAGAAGAGCAAACTCGGGGGCTTTCGGTTAATACGGCGGTGTTACCCCTCGAGTGGCGCGATACCAAAGTCAACATTCTCGATGTGCCCGGTTACATGGATTTCGTCGGTGAAGTCAAAACGGCCATACGCGCCGCCGATGCGGGCGTGTTGCTCATTTGCGCCGCCTCGGGCGTCGAGGTGGGCGCCGAGCTGCAATGGCAGTATCTGGACGAGGCCGGCTTGCCCAGGCTGGTGCTGGTCAACAAGTTGGATCGCGACAACGCCAGCTTTGAGCGCGCGCTGGAGCAGCTAGCTAACAAATTCGATAAAACCTTTGTGCCTATCCAACTGCCTATCGGGGCGCAGGAGGCGTTCAAGGGCTACGTGGACCTGGTGGCGATGAAGGCGTATCTCGGCCCCGAGGGCAAAGAAGCGCCCATCCCTGTCGAGATGCAGAGCGCCGCCGATGAGGCCCATCAGCAGATGATGGAATACGCCGCCGAGGCTGACGACGAACTGATGATGAAGTATCTCGACGGCGAAGAGTTGAGCGCCGTCGAGGTTCAGGCTGGCTTGGCCGCCGGCGTCAAAAAGGGCGCTTTTGTACCCGTGCTGGTCGCCTCGGCCATCAAGAATATCGGCGTCAAGGCGCTGCTCGACGCCATCGTCGCTTTGGTCCCCAACCCCACCGAGATCGCGCGCCAGGTAACGAACGTCGCCACGGGCGAGACGGAAGATCTAGCGGTCAGCGCGGCGGGAAAGCTCGTCGTCCAGGTATTCAAGACCATGGCCGACCCGTTCGTAGGCAAGCTCACCTATTTCCGCGTTTTTGCGGGGACGATCTCGTCCGATTCGCGCGTGTTCAACGTGGATAAAGGCGAAGAAGAGCGCCTGGGCCAGCTCTATCAGGTGCGCGGCAAAGAGCAGACGCCAGTAGCCTCGGTCAAAGCGGGCGACCTGGGCGTTGTGACCAAGTTGAGCGTCACTGCTACCGGTCATACCTTGTGCGATCGCGGCGCGCAGTATAAAATGCCCGAGATCGTCTATCCCGAGCCGCTCTATTCCGCCGCTGTATTCCCCAAGACCAAAGCCGACCTCGACAAGCTCGGCGCCGGCCTGGCGCGCCTGGTGGAAGAAGACCCCACCCTGCGCGTCGAGCGCAACACCGAGACCTCCGAGACGATCCTTTCGGGCATGGGCGAGAGCCACATCTCGATTGCAGCGCGGCGGCTGGCGCAAAAGTTTGGCGTCGAAATCACCACTGACGTGCCCACCATTCCCTACCGCGAGACGATCACCAAAGTCGCCTCGGCGCTGGGGCGCGACCCGAAGCAGACCGGCGGTCGCGGGCATTTTGGCGAGTGCTGGTGCCTCCTGGAGCCGCTGGAGCGCGGCGCTGGATTCGAGTTCGCCAGCGAGATCTTTGGTGGGTCGGTGCCCAAGCAATACATCCCGGCAGTGGAAAAGGGCATGCGCGAGATCATGACTGCCGGCGTTCTGGCGGGCTTCCCCACCGTGGATTTCCGCTGCGTTATTTATGATGGCTCGTACCACGCGGTGGACTCGTCCGAGCTGGCTTTCAAACTGGCGGCGCACTTGGCCTTCAAAGCCGCCATTCCCGACGCGGGGCCGGTGCTGCTAGAGCCGGTGATGCAAGTAGTTATCACCGTGCCCGAAAGCTTTATGGGCGATATCTTGGGCGACCTCAACACCCGCCGGGCGCGTGTGTTGGGCATGGAGCAGGCGCGCGGCAACGGCGTCGTCACCGCCGAGGTGCCCTTGGCCGAAGTGCAGCGCTACGCCACTGACTTGCGCTCTATGACCCAAGGCCGTGGTTTCTACACTATGAAGTACTTGCGCTATGACATCGTGCCCTCGCACTTGGTGGACAAGATCCGCGAGCAGGCCGAAAAGAAGCGCCAGGAACACGAATAAACATCGGATGCTATGATAACAGGGGCGCGACATCGCGCCCCTGTTTGCTTCTTTCAGTCGAAGACTTGGCTCCTTTTTTTGCCTCTTCCTCCGAGTATGCCTGCCTTGTGCGAGTTGACATCTGCCCCATCAGAGATTATGCTTTCAATACCATACGCCAGGGGGATTGGGCATTGTGACTTGGATGACCGGACGGCAAGCGTTCACCGAAACGCTCCTTGCTCACGGAGTCAAGCACATCTTTGGCAACCCGGGCACCACCGAAGCGCCGTTGATGCGCGCTCTGGAGGAATGCCCGCAGCTCACCTACATCTTGGGCTTGCAAGAATCCGCCGTGATGGGCATGGCCGATGGCTACGCCCGCTCCACGGGGCGCGTCGGCGTGGTCAATCTGCACATCGCCGGGGGGCTGGCCAATGGACTGTCGGGCCTTTATAACGCCTACCGAGGCGGGACGCCGCTGGTGGCGACGGCGGGGCAATCGGACACGCGCATCGTCCAGGAAGAGCCTGCTTTGTGGGCTGATTTGGCCGCAATGGCCCGCCCGTTCACCAAATGGGCCGCCGAAGCGCAACACCCGGCGGATGTTCCCATGATGGTCTCGCGCGCTATCAAAACGGCGCTGCAAGCGCCCACCGGGCCGGTGTTTCTCTCGCTGCCGATGGACGCGCTCGATGGCAGCGCCGAGATCACACTACCCGCGCCCATGCCGCCACTCGCGCCCCCCCGCCCCGACGCCGCCGGGCTACGGCGCGCCGCTGAACTTTTGGCCGGGGCTGCGGCCCCGCTGATCTTGGCGGGCGACCGCGCGGCGCAGGCTGGCGCGATGGATGCGCTGGTGCGCCTGGCCGAGACGCTGGGAGCCAGGGTGTACGTCGTCAACCCCACCGAGCCGGTGATGCCCACCGGCCACCCGCTTTTTGCCGGGGTGCTGGGGCCGTGGTCTCCCTTTTCTAACGCGCCGCTCCGCGCCGCCGATGTGATCCTGGCGGTGGGCGCCAACCTTTTCAACCCCTTTGTCAATACCCCGCGTGACGTGTTTCAGCCGCCGACGCGGCTTATCCAGCTCGATTCTAGCGCCTGGGAGATCGGGCGGGTCTATCCGGTAGATTTGGGGCTGCTGGGCGATCCCAAGTCTGGGCTGGAAGAGTTGCTGGAACTATTACAAGATCGTCTGTCGCCGGAGCGGCGCGAGGCCGCCCGCGCAACATTGGAATCCGCCGCGCGCGACCGCGCCGCCCGCCAGGCCGCTTGGGAGCGGGAGGCGCGCGCCCATTGGGAGGCGACCCCCATCGCTCCGGCGCGGCTGGCGCTAGAGCTGCGCGACGCGCTGCCCGCCAACGCCCTGGTCATTGACGAGGGCCTCACCACCAGCGGCCCGCTGCACCGCGCCATCAAATTCAACCAGCCGCGCGGCTATTTCTCCATTCCGGGCGGGGCCATCGGCTGGGGGTGCGGCGCAGCAGTGGGCGCGGCGTTGGGCCGACCCGACCGCAAAATCGTAGCCGTCATCGGCGACGGCTCGCTCTCTTACAGCCTGCAAGCCCTGTGGACGGCGGCGCACTATCGGTTGCCCATCACCTATATCGTTTGTAATAATCGCGCCTATCGTATTCTCAAGATGAATATGCTGCGCTATCTGGGCGAGGGCGCGCCCCGGCCAACTTTCCTCGGCCTCGACCTGGACGACCCTGCCATTCGGTGGGACAGGCTGGCCGAGGGGTTCGGCGTGCGCGCCTGGCGCGTGGATCAGCCCGCTGCGCTGCGCCGGGCGCTCGATGCGGCGTTGGCCGCGAACGAGCCGACCCTGTTGGATGTGGCGATTGACGGAGATGTATAACCATGGCGTCGAACCTGGTATATAGCACGCTCCTATTTCTTGCCGCCATCGTCTCGGCGACGCTGGCGCTGATCGCCTGGCAGCGCCGCAGCACACCGGGAGCGCTCGCCGCCTGCCTGTTCTCGCTGGCGATGTGCTGGTGGAGCGCTACCTATGCCCTGCACTGGAGCGGCGTTCCCCGCCCCTCGCCTTATTTCTGGCTCGATCTCACCTATGTGGGGGTCGTGACCGTGCCTGCTTTCTTTTGGGTTTTCGTCTTGCGCTACACCGATCGCGGTCACTGGCTGAATCGTACTGTCATTGCCTGCCTGTTCATCGAGCCGATCCTGACTCTGGCGCTCTTTTACACCGATTCCTATCACGGGCTGTTTTTCGCTGGCAAGCGCGCCAGCGCCTCTAATTCTATCTATAACGGCGGGCCGTGGTTCTGGACGAACGCCATCTACCAATACGGCCTGAACATCGCCTCAGTGGCTTTGCTGTTCCGAGCTTGCCATCGCGCGCCCAACAAGATGTACTTGCGCCAAGCGGGTGTGGTGCTCACGGGCGCGCTGATCCCCTGGGCGCTCAACATCATCTGCTTTGCTGGTCTCAACCCCTTGCCCGGCCTTGATTTGACGCCGATTGCCTTCACTCTGACGGGCTATTTGATCTCGGTCTCGCTGTTTCGCTACCATCTACTCGACCTAAAGCCGGTGGCCCGCGACACACTTATCGAGCATATGAGTGACGGGGTGATCGTCCTCGATCCGCTCAACCGCATCATAGACATCAACCCGGCGGGGCAACGGCTGCTCGGCCGAGATGCCCGCGCCCTTATTGGGCGCGCCATCGAATCGTTGCAAGAACAGTGGCCCATCTCGCCGCTGCGCGCGGTGGGCGACGAGGAACTGCAAACCGAGGCGCAAAGCGTGAGCGACGCCTCGCGTTACCTCGATGTGCGCTTTGTTCGGATGCCTCTGAGTAGGGGAGAGCGGCAAGGGCAGATCGTGATTTTGCGCGACATCTCACGACGCAAACGCCTGGAAGGGGAGCGCGAGCACCTCATCGAGACGTTGCAAGACGCCCTATCGCAGGTCAAGACCTTGAGCGGCTTGTTGCCGATCTGCGCCAACTGCAAAAAGATCCGCGACGACAGCGGTTACTGGCAACAGCTCGAAGTCTATCTCAGCGAGCACACCGAGGCGGGCTTTACCCACGGCATCTGTCCCGATTGCATGAAAAAGCTCTATCCTGAGTTCGTGGATCAGGAAGAAGCCTCGCGCTCATTGTGATTGTGGAATAGCGTTTCCCGGGTCGGTAGATCGGCTATTGGGGGGATGATGGAACGGAACCTGGCGTATGGCGCGCTTTTGTTTCTTGCAGCCGCAATCTCAGCAGGGTTGGCGGCGCTCTCGTGGCGCCGTCGCACCGTGCCAGGCGCAACCCCTGCCATCCTGTACTACATCGCAACGGCTTGGTGGGCGATGGCGTCGGCTTTGCACTGGAGCGGGGCGGCTCGCCTTTATCCCTTTTTCTGGCAAGACCTTACCTATCTCGGCGCCGTCACTGTGCCGACGTTCTTTTGGTTTTTCGTCCTGCGATACACTAGCTCCAAGCTCTGGCTCAACCGCATTATCGTTGTCTTGTTGCTCATCGAACCCATCGTCACCATCATTCTCCTGTTCACCGAAGCGCGCCACGGGCTGTTCTTTGCCGGTCAAGGCCCTACGCCCCCAGGTCTCCCCCCCAGCGGCCCCGGCGGGCGACTCGGCGGCGGCCCGTGGTTTTGGACGAATACCATCTATCAGTATATCCTTAGCTTGATTTCGGCGGTGTTCTTGGGCGTGGCGTATTGGCGCGCGCCTAGCTCGTTCTATCGCAAACAAGCGCTTATCCTGCTGCTCGGCGTGATGATCTCGTGGATACCTCATATTTTGCGGTACACCAGGTCGCTCCCTGCGCCCAATTTGGATTTGATGCCCCTTGCCTATACCGTGATGGGCATCTTTTTGGCGGTGGGGTTGTATCGCTATCGCTTTCTCGACATCAGGCCGGTGGCGCGCGAGACGCTCATCGAGTATATGGGTGACGGCGTGTTGGTGCTAGATCAGCTCAACCGCATCGTGGATATCAACCCGGCGGGGCAGCAATTGATCGGCCAGGCCGCCGCCGCCCTTATCGGGCGCGACGCCGACGTGTTGCGAGCGATCTGGCCTACTTTGCAATTGTATCCGGGCAGTCCCGACGCCCAGGACGCAGTGCCAAGCGCGCGCGACGCTTCGCAATACCTGGACGTGCGTCTTATCAACCTGGCCCGGCGCGAGGGAGAGAATTCGGGGCGGCTCGTCATTCTGCGCGACATCTCGGCCCGCAAACGCCTGGAACAGGAGCGCGAGCAGTTGATCCAAACTCTGCAAGACGCCCTGTCGCAGGTCAAGACCTTGCACGGACTCTTGCCGATCTGCGCTAGTTGCAAAAAAATCCGCGACGACGGCGGCTACTGGCAACAGCTCGAAGTGTACATCAGCAGCCATTCGGAGGCGGATTTCACCCATGGCATCTGCCCGGACTGCATGAAAAAACTCTATCCTGAATATGTGGATCAATAGTTTCGAATCGCAAGCAAATATGGTAACACAGCGCCTTGTGCGCGCGAAGGATCATCTAGAGCAGGCCGCTGCAAGAGGAGGTCGCCATGAGCGAGCAAAACGCCGGTAGTGGGGGTCGTAAATCGCAGACCATTATCATCATCGCATTGATTGCGTTCGTGTTATGCGCTTGTCTGGCGGTAACGGGAGTGCTTGCCTGGAAGTTCCTGCCCCAGTTACGCCCAGTGGCTACCCCTACGCCCGCGCCGGCGAGCGTTGTCACTGTGGCGGCAACGCCGATCAAGCCAGCGACGTCAGCTCCATTGGCGACAGTGATCGTGGTGGTCACGGCTACGCCCGCTTCGCCTACTCAGGCGCCTGCCGCCAAACCTTCGGCCACGCCCGTGCAAGGCGCTACGGCGGCGGCCCCGACGCCCCAGCCGGCGGCCTCCGAGTCCCCGCTGCCCGAAGGCGTGCTATTCTATGACGATTTTGCCTCGGAAAGCCTCTCGATAGACAAGGGTTGGGGGTTCGCTACAGGCGACAGCGCCGATTACGTCTGGTCGCCGAATCAGGTCACCATCGCCGTGAAAAAAAGCGATTGGATCGCCTCCGTATGGCCCGACGGCGGCTATTATGATTTCGCCGCCGAAACCGAGGCCCGCGCTATCGAGGGGAGTTGGGCCGAATACGGGCTATTGTTCCGCGTGGGCGGCGAGCAGAATGCGCGCACTTACTATCTCTTTGGCATCACCACCGATGGAACCTATCACGTTTGGACCAAGGTGAATGGCCAGTGGAGCGAGGTTGATGTGGTATCCGACACGGAATCGGCGGCCATCGTCAAAGGCAAGGGCAGCAACAAGATTGGCGTGATCGTGGATGGCAACCAGATCGAGCTGTACATCAACCGCCAATTGGTCGAAACCATCTGGGACGATACGATCAAAGAGCAGGGCGGCATCGGTCTCTACGTCGGCACCGGCGATAACGACCTGGCCCGCGTCAGCTTTTACAAACTGGCGGTGATGGAGGTGGACAAGGCGCGAGAGGGGTGGGATTGGTGATGGATTTGCCCATGCTGCGCGAGCGGATTGCCCGGTGGGAGGATCTGCACACCGAATTCAAAGAGTGGCCCATCCATGCCGATGATCTGGCGGCGGCGCTAGTTGCTTTTGCCAACACCGATGGCGGCCAACTGGTGTTCGGCGTCAACCGTGACGGCCAGATCGTGGGGGGGGGTGACGCTGACCGCGCTATACAGCGGGTAGATCAGATTGCTTACCAGAATTGCGAGCCGCCGCTAACGGTGATCCAAGAGACGGTGAACGCCGAAGATGGCGCGACGGCTCTGGTAGTCAACATTCCCAAAGGCGATCAGCGCCCCTATCGTACCAATTCTGGCGTGTATTTCATCCGCACAACCTCGGGTCGGCGGCGAGCCTCGCGCCAAGAGTTGTTGCGCCTGTTTCAGGCTTCCGAAAGCTTGTACTATGACGAGATGCTGATGCTACGCGCCTCGCTGCGCGACCTGGACATGAACGCTCTAGCGCGTTACGTGGAACAGGTCTATCAGCGAACGCTGGATGAGTTCGATATGACGCCCGAGCGCCTGCTGCGCAACTTGGGGCTGGTCAAAGAGCAAGGGGGGCAACCTTACCCCACCATCGGCTGTATGCTCTTTTTCGGGCGCGAGCCGCAGCGATTCTTGCCCCAGGCGCGCGTGGTGCTGGCGCGCATCCCCGGCGACGATTTGGCCGCCGCCCCGTCGGACGTCAAAACCCTCGATGGCGGCCTGCCCGTCATGCTGGAAGACGCCGCTCGCTTCCTGCGAATTCACTTGCGCGTCAGCCACAAGATTGTTGGGTTCGAACCGGAGGCGCAATCTGAGCTTCCCGAGGCGGCGTTGCGCGAAGTGCTCGTCAACGCGCTGGCGCACCGCGATTACACCATCGCGGCGCCGGTGCGTGTGTTCGTTTACGATTCGTCGGTGGAGGTGCGCGCGCCGGGCGCATTGCCCAACTCGGTCACGGTCGAGGCGATCAGGCTGCGCGCGGCGCACGTGTTGCGCAACCCCACCATCTATACCCTGTTCAGCAACCTCGGCCTGATAACGGGCGTGGGCAGCGGGGTCTATCGCGCCATTCAGCTCGTGCGCCAGGCTACCGGCCAGGAATTGGAGCTTTATCATCAGGGCAACGAGTTCGTCGTATCTTTGCCCCGACCCAGATCGGAGCCATAACTCACATCGCAAGGAGCATCTCCATGACTCAGACAACCATGCGCGGCGTCTATCCCATCTTGGTGACCCCGTTCGACGACAAGGGGCGTATTGATACCGAAAGCCTGGAGCGCCTGGTCGAGGCCAATATCGAATGGGGCGTGCACGGCATCGGCATCGCTCTGGGCAGCGAGGTGTTCAAGTTCTCTGAGGCCGAACGCGAATTAGTGACGCGCACAGTAGTGCGCCAGGTGCGCGGGCGTGTGCCGGTGGTGATGAACACCGGCGCCAACGGCACCGAGCTGGCCATCCATTACAGCCTGGCGGCCCAGGAACACGGCGCCGACGCGCTGATGATTATGCCGCCCTCGTTTGCGCCGGTGGGCGCCGCCGAGACGCGTGAATACTTTAAGGCCATCTCCGATGCCGTCAAACTGCCCATTTTCATTCAGGATACGTCCAACCCACACGTCGCGGCCGGCCTGTGCCGCCAGATTGCCGAAGAAAGCGAGCATGTGCGCTATGTGAAGGTGGAGAGCCTGCCCACCCCCGTGATGGTAGCCGACGCCATTGCCACTTGCGGCGGATTGCCGACCATTTTCGGCGGCGCGGGCGGCAACTATTTCATCGAGGAAATGCGGCGTGGCTCGGTGGGCACCATGCCCAGTTGCAGCCAGTCCGATGCATTCGTAAAAGTGTGGGATTTGTTCCAAGCAGGCGACCAAGCGGGCGCGGAAAAGGTGTTTTACGACCTGATCGTGCCCATGAACCGTCTGTCGGGGCAGACGTGGGGCGCGTTCTACCACGTGAACAAGGAATTGCTGCGCCAGCGCGGGGTCATCGCCTGCGCCCACGTGCGCGGCCCCATCGCCCCGCTCGATGCGCTCACCCGCCGCGAGATGGACGAGATGATTGAGCGGCTATACGGAAAAAAGCAGTAAACAGTAACCAGTAGTCAGTTATCAGCGATCAGCCGATGCGTCGGCTGGTCGCTGATTTTGCATAATCTATGCCGACGCCTCGGCCGGCGCCACACGATATTCGATTTGGGTGGGCATCCCCACGCGCTGCGAGGCGTCGAGAATCTCTACCGATACCAGATTGCCACTGGCGTCATAGTCTAAAATAACTCCTGGCTTATCCTCATCGCTCTCGGCTGCGGGTAGATCGTTCAAGATCACGGAAAGCGCATCGGTCTCGGCGTCATATATCACTTTCACGGTTCTTTTCTCCAGTGTGAACCCATCATAGCAAAGCTCACAATCTGTGCAATCCATACCCACCAGATTTTCTCGACATCGCCCTGGCCAGATATGTTCTACGGCTGGATTCTCCGTGTCTCCGTGGTGAACCCTTCACCTGGAGGCGCAACCTTTCGCTCGTCAGCGCGTAGTGTACAGTGAGAGTCAATCACAAGGGGCGCGCTGCGCCGCGCCCGGCGCAATCATCATACGGAGAGGGTGGAACGATGAGTTTCTTGATGAACCTGTTGTGGTTCGTATTGGGCGGTTTCCTGGTGTTCTTGTTCTATCTGATCGGCGGCATCGTGCTGTGCTGCACTATTGTGGGCATCCCCTTTGGCGTGCAGCTCATCAAGCTGTCGGTGTTGGGCCTGGCCCCCTTTGGCCGCGAGATCAACACTGAGGGCGTGGCCAGCGGCGTCATCCCCTTGTTGATGAACATCCTGTGGTGGGTGTTCGGCGGGTTCGAGTTGGCCGTGACGCACCTGGTGTTCGCGTTGATCTTGGGCATCACCATTGTGGGCCTGCCCTTTGCCAAGCAGCACTTGAAACTGGTGGCGCTGGCGCTGGTGCCCTTTGGCGCGCGGATCGAGTAGGGTGTAGGGCACGGGGTACAGGGTTTAGGGCATTGGGTTTGATCTAGACGATGGCGCGGGGCTTCATCAGAAACCCCGCGTTTGCTTTTCCAGAAGGCATTACCCCTGCCGCGCTAGGTGTTTGTATACCAGGCACGATCTACGTGGCAACCACACACAGCAAAGTGATTTGTGCGAGTGCAAAGCGCAAGCCGGATCACACAGCTTGTTGCGCGTCATCCTGCTTGACGACGGCGAGATTGTTCACAACGCTTTTTTCGACCGCAACTTTGAGGAATGAGCCATGCGAATCCAGTATTTTGCCGATACCGATACGGCGCTGGTCGAATTTCCAGATCAGCCGCCGGTCGAGACGCGAGGGTTGAACGAGAATATGTACCTTGACCTAGATAGTGAAGGACGAGTGGTAAGCCTAACTATCGAACATGCCCGCCAAGCGACGGGCATGGATGAGTTCTCGTATCAATTCGAGGGACTGCTCCAGGATCACCTCGCCGCCCACCGAGCGCGAGCGCGACTCGTCAAAGACGCGCGCCAGCTCCGCCTGCGATTCCAGGCGATAGAGACCCAGTTGCCCGCCCACATCCGCCGATTTGATCACCAGAGGAAAGCCGACCTCGGCGGCCAGGCGGGTCGCCTCGTCAAGCGTGCACGCCCGTCCGAACTCCGGGTTGAGGATGCCGGCGGCGTAGAGTTCGCGCATCCGGGGCTTGCTCACGGTCGCTTCGACCGCTTTGTGCTGGGGGCCGGCAGACCCAGGGCGTCCGCCGCGTAGCGGATGGCGTACAGCGGCGATGATGCAATGTACTCTCGCCATGCGGCTGTGCAATCTGGCTCGTAGGCGCGGTTTCTCAACCGCGAGGAGCGCGATTGGGAAATCACGGCTACGGCAGGGCTGCCGCTACCCAAACGCCCTCCATGCGTATATACTATAGGTGTCGCGCAGCTGTGCAAGGGAATGGTCCCTTGCCACATGCGCGGCGTTGCGGCGCGCTTCGCAACGGGCGAGCGCGCTGGAGGTGAAGTATGTTGTGGTATGCGCTTGGCGCGATTGTGGTCCTGTGCTTTGTGTCGGGCCGCCGTTACATCCCCAACCACCGCATCGGCATTGTCGAAAAGCGGTTGAGCGCCAAAGGCTCGGTGAAGCAGGGCCTTATCGCGCTGCACGGCGAGGCGGGGTACCAACCTAATGTGTTGCGCGGCGGGCTACACTATCTACTGCCCATCCAATATGCCGTACATATTGCCCCGTTGGTCACTATCCCGCAGGGCAAGATCGGCTATGTGTTTGCGCGCGATGGCCAACCATTGGAGGCGACGCAGACCCTGGCTTCGAACGTCACAGCGCGTGACTTTCAGGATGTGGTCGGTTTCCTGAACAACGGCGGCCAACGCGGCCCGCAGCGGCGTATCTTGCGCGAGGGAACCTACGCCATCAATCTAGTGCAGTTCGTGGTGCTCACCGAGCAGCGCGTCTATACCCTCTCGCTTAGCCGCGATGAATCCGAGACGGTGCGCCGCATGGCCGAGATCATTGCCGAGCGCGGCGGGTTCAAGCCAGTGATTATCAAAGACACCGATGACCTGGTGGGCATCGTCACGGTACATGACGGGCCGTCATTGCCTCAAGGC
>CAZYPJ010000058.1:14659-16107 GCA_964649365.1 uncultured Anaerolineales bacterium
CCCAATCGTCGGCACCGATATCGCCAACTCCGAAACCTATCACAACAATTTCCAAGATCCCGACCGTTTCCTGCGCGCCGGCGGCCAACGCGGACGACAGTATCAGGTGCTGGTCGAAGGCACATACTATATCAACCGCTTGTTCGCCACAGTGGAGATGATCCCAAAGACGATCATCGAAGTGGGTACGGTGGGGGTGGTGGTCTCGTACACAGGCGAAGTGGGCCAAGACTTGTCGGGCGCCGAATATCGCCACGGCGAGATGGTGCATCGCGGCCAGCGCGGCGTGTGGAGCGAGCCGCTGATGCCGGGCAAGTACGCCTTTAACACCTATGCGGGCAAAGTGATCCCGGTGCCCACTACCAATATCATCTTGAAGTGGATTCGCAGCGAGGTAGGGTCGCACGGCTATGACGCCAACCTGGCCGAGGTCTCACTGATCACTAAGGATGCCTTTGAGCCGTCGTTGCCGCTTTCGGTGGTGATCCACATTGACTATCAAAAGGCGCCGCTGGTGATCCAGCGCTTTGGCGATGTCAAGCGCCTGGTCGAGCAGACGCTCGACCCGATGGTGGCGGCGTATTTCAAGAACATCGGCCAGACGCGCACCATCATTCAACTCATCCAGGATCGTAGCGCCATTCAGCAGATCTCTAGCTCCGAGATGAAGGAAAAGTTCGCCTACTACAACCTAGAGCTGCAAGAGGTGCTGATCGGCACACCCTCGGCAATGCCGGGCGACAAGCAGATCGAGACGATTCTGACCCAATTGCGAGCGCGGCAGATCGCGCAGGAACAGATCGAGACCTACGCCCGCCAGCAGACGGCGGCGGTCAAAGAGCGCGAGCTGCGCGAGGCCGAGGCGCGGGCGCAACAGCAGCGGCAGATTACCGAGTCGGAGCTTTCGATCACAGTGCAATCCAACGAAGGCAAGGCGCAGTATCAACGTTCGCTGCAACAGGCGGCGCAAATCCGCGCTCTGGCCGAGGCCGAGTCGGAAAAAATCGCTCGCATCGGCGTAGCGCAGGCCATCGCCACCGAAGAGCAAGTGCGCGCCTATGGCGGGCCGCAGTTCCAGGTGACGCAACAAGTGATGAACCGCTTTGCCGAGGCCATCCAGCAGGCGAGGGTGGATGTCGTCCCCCGCGTGGTGGTGGGCGGCGGGCAAAGCGGCCAACAAGGCGGCGCGATGGGCGGCAGCAACCTGATGGAAGGGCTGCTGGCCATCCTCCTTTCCGAGCGGATGGGTGCGCTGGCTGGGGAACGTTCACAGGAGCGTTCGCCCGAGGTGGACGCGCTGCGTAGCCAAATCCGCGAGACGTTGCAACGCAAACCCTCAGCGGCGCAAGATGACGCCCAAATCGGCATCACCGGCGCGTAAAGACCCTATGCTACTATAGCCGCGCCCTTGTGAGCGCCGAGGCATTTAGAAAATCATATCCAGATCA
>CAZYPJ010000059.1:0-16055 GCA_964649365.1 uncultured Anaerolineales bacterium
ATCTCGGCTGGGCGTGTACAGGTGAACGGTGAGGTAGTCACCGAGTTGGGTACACGCATTCGCCCCAAATTAGATCAAGTAGCGGTAGATGGCGAGCCAGTCGAGTTATCGGGCGAACGTTTCTATTACAAATTGTACAAGCCTGTGGGTTACCTCTCAACGGTGCGCGACCCGTTTGGGCGACGCACGGCGCTGCAACTCGTACCGGCTCAAAAGCCCTCCGATCCTGATGTCAAGCTGCGACTCTTTCCGGTGGGCCGGCTCGACCTAAATAGCGAGGGCTTGTTGTTGTTCACTAATGACGGTGAACTGGCCCAGCGCCTGATCCACCCGCGTTACGAGCACGACAAAGAGTATTTGGTATTGGTGCAAGGTCAGGTGACGCCTGACGATGTAGCCCAGATGAAACGGGGAATGCACCTCTATGGGCAACAGATGGTATGCGAAGAAGTCGAGCCCTTGCCTCCCGATTGGAGTTGGCGCGGATTGAAGGCCGCCGAGGAGGGCCAATGGGTGCGCGTCATCCTCAAGGAGGGCCACAAGCGGCAATTGCGCTATATGTTCGAGGCAGTGGATTGCAAAGTGATTCGTCTGATCCGCGTGCGCATCGGCGACATTCGCCTGGGCAAACTGCAAGCTGGCGAAGGCCAATGGCTCTCCCCCCAAGAAGTGAGCGCCTTGCGTGCGTTTGTGGGCCTCGACCGTCCCTCTGACCCCAAAAAGACTGCTAGACCGAGAGGCAGGAGCATTGACGAGAATAACAATCGCCATAGACGGCCCGGCGGCGTCGGGCAAGAGCACCGTCGGCGACGCGCTCGCCCATAGGTTGGGCTATCTGTATTTTGACACGGGCGTCATGTATCGGGCGGTCACCTGGGCGGCGTTGGAACGCGGCATCTCCATCGAGCACGATGAAGCTGCTGTGACGCGGCTGGCGGAAATGCTGCTCATCGAAGTGGTTCCGCCCACCGTGAACGATGGACGCCAATACACCGTATTGGCCGATGGGTGTGATATTACTTGGGCTATCCGCGACCCAGAGGTAAACCGTTACGTCTCACCTGTGTCTGCGTATGCAGGTGTACGCGCAGCGCTCACGCGGCAGCAGCGGCGCATCGGCGAGGCAGGCGGGGTGGTGATGGTGGGACGCGATATCGGTACGGTGGTGCTGCCCCAAGCGCAGCTTAAAATCTATCTCGACGCCACGTTAGAAGAGCGCGCCCGGCGACGCTATCGCGAGAGCCGAGAACGCGGTCAACCGCGCGATTATGCCGAGGTAGTGGAGGACCTACGACGACGCGATCAAATTGACAGTTCGCGCGAGGCGGCGCCTTTGCAAGTGCCCGACGGGGCTGTGGTGATAGACAGCACACATCTGGCAGTCGCCCAGGTTGTCGAGCAGATCGAGGCCTTGGCCCTGGCAATCATTCACGATTGCAGGGGATAAGGGCAAGTCACATGCCCAGGCGATACGGCGGTGTAATCGCGGCAGTACTTCCCGATGGCGTGGGGGCCGAAGTTGGCTTGGAACCTGGCGATATCTTGCTCTCGATCAATGGCCATCCCCTATGCGACGTGCTCGACTATCGCTTTTACGGCGCCGAAGAAGAGCTGGATATGATCGTCGAGCGCGCTGGCGAGCGCCATCGGATCGAAATCGAGCGCGACTATGACGAAGATCTTGGCATCGAGTTCTCAGAACCGCTATTTGACCAATTGCGCCTGTGCAACAACCATTGTCCTTTTTGCTTTGTGCAACAAATGCCTAAAGGATTGCGGCGCTCCCTCTATCTGCACGATGACGATTATCGCACCTCGTTCCTCTCGGGCAGCTTTGTCACGCTGACCAATCTCACTGAAACCGATTGGCGCCGCATCGTTGAGCAGCATCTCAGCCCATTGTATGTGTCAATCCATGCTACCGACCTCGCCGCACGCCGCGCTGTATTGGGCAATCCCAATGCGCCTGACATTGTGGAGCAATTGCGTCGCTTGGGCCAGATGGGTATTCAGGTACATGGGCAGATCGTGATTTCGCCTGGGGTGAACGACGGCGAGGTCTTGCGCCGCTCCATCGAGGGAATAAGCGCGCTTTGGCCCACAGTGCGCACGTTGGCGCTCGTGCCGGTGGGATTGACGCGCTATCATCGCGGCGGAGTGCGGCTGCTGCGACCAAATGAAGCAGCAAATATCCTCGATCTTCCCGCCGAATACATCGCAAATCTGCGCCCACGGTTAGGTTGCTCTTGGCTCTACCCTGCAGACGAGTTGTTCTTATTGGCAGAGCGACCAATTCCCTCCAGCGATTTCTACGACGACGACGCGCAAATGGAGAATGGCGTTGGCCTGGTGCGCGTGCTGCTTGATGATTGGCAGGCAGCCAAGTCCTTGTGGCGACCTATGCTGGGCGGATTGAGCCGAATCACGTTGGTGTGTGGCGCATCCATTGCCCCCACTTTGCGCGATATTGCCGCCGAATTGCACGCCCTCGCCGGCGTCAACGTGCAGGTCATGTCGGTGGATAATCGTTTTTTCGGCGAAAGCGTTACGGTGTCTGGCTTGCTGACCGGTCAGGATGTATTAGCTACATTGGCTGGCCATGATCTCGGTGAGCATGTGTTCTTGCCGCACGCGATGTTCGACGCCGAAGCGGCGCTCACGCTCGATGATCTCTCGCTCGCTGAATTGGCCCAACGTCTGGGCGCGCCAATGTCGCTCGCGGCGACGATGAGCGACGTATTGGCGGTTTGTGCCTCCCATTGATTGATGATACAATGTTTTGCATAATTGTGTGTTCGATATCATGATCCGAAAGGAGGTGCGTCCGCTATTTCGGGCATGTGTTTGGGAAGGATAGCGCATGGACTGCTGCGCCGCAGCAGTTGACGAGGTGAAGGTTCCTCGCCGCGAGGCGAGGTTAATGAACGAACCAGTCTGTTCGTTTCAGAAAATCGAAAGATCAGCGGAAGCCTTCAGGGACTGCCACGTCCCTTGTCCTCCCCTCCTGGGATAACCGTCCCACAAACCCGCCGGGCGACCGGCGTATCAAAAGGGAGCGGTAGTGGTGTTTCGGATTACCCCTCGCTCAACGGTCGAGTCGGGACGCGCTACCCTGGCGCGGCGCGGCCCGCTGGCGAGGCTGGTTATGCTTTGATTTACTATCGCTTCATAGGAGGGATTTCCCATGTGTGGCATTGTTGCTTATATCGGTCCGCGCGAAGCCGCCGATATCGTCCTCGAAGGGCTACGCCGCCTGGAATATCGCGGCTACGACTCAGCGGGAATGGCGGTAGTGGATGAGAGCGCCCCCGACAAACATTGCATCCAGCGCCGCCGCAGCGTGGGCAAGTTGGCCAACTTGGCGGCGGCGCTGCGCGATCAACCTCTAAAGGGACACGTGGGCATGGGCCATACCCGTTGGGCCACCCACGGCGGCGTTACTGAGGCCAACGCTCACCCCCACACTGATTGCGATGGCGTCATCGTCGTCATCCAGAACGGCATCGTGGAGAATTATCGCGAACTCAAAACCCAGCTCATGGCCCAAGGTGTACCGTTCACCTCGCAGACCGATACCGAAGTTATTGCCCACCTAATCTCGCAGCATTACGCCAAAGGCCAGCGCCCTCTTGCTGAGGCGGTGCGGATGGCGCTCAAACAACTCAAAGGCCCCAGCGCTGTGGTGGTGATGAGCGCACTAGAACCGCACCGTCTGGTCGCAGCTCGCTTGGGCAATGCTGGCGGCGTGGTGCTCGGCTATGGCGAGGGCGAGATGTTCATCGCTTCCGATATACCAGCAATCCTCGACCACACCCAAAAGATGGTCTTCCTCGACCACCGCGAGCTGGCTGTAGTGGATGCGAACGGCGCCGAGATCATTGATCTCGACGGCAACCCCCTTGCCAAGCCAGCGACGACGGTCTCGTGGAACCCGATCTCGGCGGCCAAAGAGGGCTACAAGCACTTTATGCTCAAAGAGATCCACGAGCAATCGCGCTCCGTCACCGATGTTATTCGGGGCCGGGTGGATTTCGACCGTGGGTTGGTGGTGCTGCCCGATCTGGATGGCTTGCGCCCCGTGTTGCCTCATCTGCGACGTTTGCATGCCGTAGCTTGTGGTACAGCGTGGCACGCTTGCCTGTTGGCCAAGTTCTTGATCGAAGATTTGGCCCGCCTGCCAGTGGAGGTGGATTACGGCTCCGAGTTCCGCTATCGCGACCCATTGCTCGAGCCAGGCAGCGTGGTGTTAGTAATCACCCAATCGGGCGAGACAGTGGATACTTTGGCGGCGATGGAAGCGGCTCGCGAAAAGGGAATGCAATCCATCGCCCTGGTGAACGTGGTGGGCAGCCAAGCGGCGCGCATCGCCGATGGCGTGGTCTATCTCAATGCTGGCCCCGAGATCGGCGTGGCCTCGACCAAAGCGTTCACATCGCAAGTGGCGGCGGCCTACTTGCTGGCTATCTACCTGGCGCAAGCGCGCAACACCCTCAGTGAAGACCAGCGTCGCGAGCTGTTACAGAATCTGGCCGAACTGCCCAACCTAGTGGGCGAGGTGCTTCACAACGGCGACGATGGGGAGGGACAACCCTACGAGGAAATCGCCCGCAAGTATATGCACTGCGAGGATTTCCTCTATCTTGGGCGCGGCATTAACTATCCTGTGGCGCTAGAGGGGGCGCTCAAGCTCAAAGAGATCTCGTACATTCACGCCGAGGGCTATCCGGCGGGCGAGATGAAACACGGCCCTATCGCGCTCATTGACGAGCACATGCCCGTCGTCACCATCTGCCCCAAAGACAAGGTGCGCGACAAGATGGTCTCGAATATCGAGCAGGTACGGGCGCGCGGCGGGCGGGTCATCGCTATTGCCACCAAAGGCGATTGGGAGGTGGCCGAAAAGGCCGATGATGTGATCTGGATCCCCGAAACGTCGCGTTACCTAACGCCGATCCTGGCGGTGATCCCGCTGCAGCTATTGGCCTACCATGTAGCTGTGCTGCGCGGCTGCGACGTGGATCAGCCCCGCAACCTGGCCAAGAGCGTAACAGTGGAATAGCGCCGACTGTCAATATTGAAAAGGAAAGAGGTAGAATTGGGCAAGGCGATAGTCAAATCGCGCCCGGCGCAGAGCGTGCGTGTTGTAGAAGCGCAATACGCCGGCGCGCGCCTGGTTGATGCAGATCGTTGGGCGTTCGCTCACTATCGCGATGCGGCCTATGCGCAGGCCAGCGCGCCGGTGGAAGTCGTTCGGCCTCTCGCTTCGAAATCGGCCTTGAAAGCGGACGAAGCCGTCGCTCTGGGCGTCATTGGCGGGGTCATCGCTGATGCGGTGGCCGAGGGTTTGCGCGCTGGCCAGGCCGTGGCGATGGTCGGAGGCAACTGCCAACATGCAACTGGTGTGTTAGGCGGGCTGCAAGACGCTTACGGCGCTGACGCGCGTATTGGCTTGGTGTGGCTCGACGCTCACGGCGATTTCAACACGCCCCAGACGACGATTACCGGTTTCTTGGGGGGTATGCCCGTGGCCGTATGCGCCGGGTTGGCCTGGCCTGCCTGGCGCGAGGGCTCGCACATCGCCGCGCCGTTGCCCGCCGATCGCTTGATTTTGTGCGATGGACGCAATCTGGACGTGGCTGAAGCTACTTTGCTCCATGCCGTAGGCGTCCCTATCGCTGCCCCTGCGCCCGGCTTTCCGGGCCATGATCTCGGTCAAACTGTGGAGGCATTATCCGAGCATGTGGATTTGATCTATTTGCACGTGGACGCCGATATCCTCGATGCGAGCTACATGCCCAACCATACTACCAAAGAATCGAACGGGCCAAATATTGAGCAGGTGTTGACAGCCATAGGCGCGGTCATGGCCACGGGCAAAGTAGCGACCTATGCGGTCGTATCGGTTTTCCCCGAAGGCGAAGGCGGCGATGTAAGCGTCACCGCCGGCAGCCGCTTGATCGGCGAGGGGTTGGCGGCCTGGCGCAAATATGGCAAGCCAGCGATTTGTGGATGGGGCGGCTTGTGCTGACCGTCTAGCACCAGAAACGGGGCGAGCCAAACAATCAGATCGCTCCGTTTGTTCTTTTGCTCGATCAGTTCACAATCCCTTGAGTTCCGGCAGATGCTTCTTTAGCTCTGTGCGCATCTCCTCTTTCATCCGCGCCACACTTTCCTCGCTCACGCCCTCAAAACGCAGCGAGAGTTTAGGCGACGTGTTCGAGGGTCGAATCAGCGCCCAGTCGCTCTTGGCGAAATAGATGCGCGCGCCGTCTATGTCAATGACGCGGTAGCGGCTGGCAAAGGCGTCGCGCACCGCTTCGACCACATCCCACTTCATATAGTCGGGACAACTGACGCGAATTTCGGGCGAACTGGTATATCGCGGCAATCCCTCCAGCAATTCCACCAACATTTCGCTCAGCGGGCGGCCATCGCGATCCATGTACTGCAAGAGCAGCGCGGCGGCATAAAGTGCGTCATCAAAATCAAAGGGCGGGTCGTTGAAAAAGATGTGGCCCGAAAGCTCGCCGCCGATGACGGCGCGTTCTTGCTGCATACGCGGCAAGATAGATGTGTTACCACACTTGGCCATTACTGGGATGCCGCCATATTTGCGCACACCATCAAAGAGCGTCTCGGAGCAACGCACCTCGAACACCGCTTTGCCTGGGCCAGCGCGCAACGCCTCGCGAGCATAGAGCAGCAGGTAGGTATCGGGGGCGACTACTGGCCCTGTTTCCTCCACAACGCCGCTACGGTCGCCGTCGCCATCGAAAGCGATGCCGACGTCGCACTTTTCACGCACTACCAACTCGGCTAATTCCGCCAGGTTTTCCGCCTCGTTCGGGTCGGGGGGGTGGTTGGGAAAATCGCCGTCCGGCTCGCAATAAATGGGCGCTACCTCGCAGCCCAGTTCGCGCATTAGGCGCACGGCTAGTGGGCCGCTGACGCCGTTGCCGGCGTCAATGGCCACTTTGAAGCGCCGCGAAAGCTGTGTCTTGTGCAAGATGCAATTCAGGTAAGGATAGACCACATCGCGTACTAGCCGGCTGCCTTCGCCCGAGGCGAACGCGCCGCTGGCGATGAGGCGCTCCACTTTTTGCAGCTCCTGTCCTGCTAACGCCTCCATGCCGGTTTGCAATTTCAGGCCGTTAAACTCGGCGGGGTTGTGGCTGGCTGTTACCTGCACGGCGCCGTCTACCCAAAAATGGTTGACGGCAAAGGATGTGAGCGGCGTGGGCACCTGGCCAATGTCAATCACTTCGCAGCCGGCGGCCATCAGGCCTCGCGTCACGGCCTCGCTGAACGAGGCCGAGCTGGCGCGCGCGTCGCGCCCTACGACGATCTGCTTGCGCCCAGTGCGCCGCTGCATATAGGTGCCAAAAGCGCGGCCCATAGATTCCAACGCCGTGCCGGTCAACTCGGATCCAACCACGCCTCGGATATCGTACTCGCGAAAAATAGCTCGGCTAACAGAAAGGCGCTCTTGCAGGGCGTAATCGTGCAGCAGCGAGCGTAGCGCCTGCCCCAGTTTGGCGGGGTCGTGGCGCACTACCAGGCGTTCCTGGCCGGTGAGGGGGTCTTTTTCCATGACCTCAGTGGCTAGATCGCGTTGGATGAGGATAGCGCCATCAATCAACACCATCTCTTGCGGCGTCTCGGGAAAAATCACTACCTGCGAGTCATCGTTGGCCACCAGTTGCGGCGCGACCAGATCGGCGGCAGTGCTGCGATAGCGCTCAAGGACTTCGCTAGAGATCACATTGCCGTGATGCGCCAATACATAATCGAGCCTGAAACCGCAATGCTTTTGAATGACCCGTACATGATCGGCGATAGAGTACCCTTCTGTTTGGTTGGGCTGGGTCATCAGGTTGCAGATAAAGATTTTGCGCGCATTGGATGCGCGGATGGTTTCGTTGATCTCTTTGATGAGCAGCGCCGGGATCAAGTTGGTAAACAGCGAGCCGGGGCCGATCACGATAGCATCGGCGCTTCTGAGCGCGGCGAGTACGTCAGGTGTAGGACGAAAGTCCGAGGCGGGCTGCCCTACGACTTCGGAAAATAAATAAACGCGCCGGATCGTTGGCCTGGGTGTAGCGGCGTCAACGGCCTTGCCGCGTGTGATAGCGCCTTCTCCCACCAACGTAGCGCCATCCGACAGCTCAGCGCACACCTCCACGCGGTCGAGGGTAGGGATCAGCACTTCGTCAGCAGAAGCGCCGATGGCGCTGTGCAACTGGGCAAAGGCAGCCCCAGCGTTGGCTGGCGGCACCACACCTACCGTCTGCCAGGGAGCGTCCTTATAGGCTGAGAGCAACATGGCCAGCCCCTGCGTGCCCGCAAAGGCAACCACTTGGGAACGTTTCTTTTCTTTTTGATCCATCACAGGTTTTCCTTGTCAAGCCCACTCAATCCGATCCGTCGGGCACTATATCATCCTCCCCTAGGTTTGTCAAAAGCAAAACTTGACAACTATCCAGCGGATCGTGTAGAATCAAGATTAATATTGTCCGATTCGACAATCGAAAGGTACCGATCATGAAAACAATGACGCGCCGTCAGTTCCTAGCAGGGACTGCGCTGGTAAGTCTGGGAGTCATCGCAGCCAGTTGTACGCCGCAGCGCGAACCGACCGTCGCTGCAAGCACACCTGTAGCTCAGGCCCCACTAGCCACGGCTGCTCCTATCAAAGAAAACACTGCTGCGCCGACGGCAGCGAGTTCAGCGACAACGAAAACCACTTCTGCTGCAGCGCCCACAATCGCCCAGCCGACGGCGGCTAAGCAGCCCACCGCCGCTCCCCAGGTTACGTCTGCGCCTGTCGAGGCGGCCTATCTCGCCGTGGTGCGCGGCGCCGATGCAGAAGCGATCACTATGCGCGCTCTGGCCGCCATCGGCGGCATCGAGCGCTTTGTGAAAAACGGGTACGATGTCATCATCAAGCCCAACATGTGCAACGCTAGTCATGGCCCAGAATACGCCTCAACCACCAACCCCGACGTGGTGGCCGCTTTGGTCAAAATGTGTCTGGGCGCAGGGGCCAAGCGGGTGCGCGTGATGGACTTTCCTTTCTCAGGCACGGGCGAAATGGCCTATGAAATATCCAAGGTCGCACCCGCCGTAAAAGCGGCTGGCGGCGAGATGGAAGCGATGGCCCCGATGCGCTTTGCTGAGACGCCGATCCCCGATGGAGTGGATCTGAAAAAGTGGGATATTTACCAGCCTGTGTTGGAGGCCGACCTGGTCATCAACCTGCCCATCGCCAAACACCACAGCCTGGCGCGCCTGACCCTAGGGGGCAAGAATCTGATGGGCGTGGTGCTGGATCGTGGTTCGATGCACCGTAATCTGGGTCAGCGCATCGCCGACGTGGTCTCGGTGGTCAAGCCGCAACTGACCGTGATTGACGCCACGCGCATCTTGATGGCCAACGGCCCCACCGGCGGCAACCTGGCCGACGTGAAACAGGCCAACACCATCATCGCCAGCCACGACATTGTCGCAGCGGACGCTTATGCTACCTCTCTGTTCAATCTCAAACCAGAGGATATTTCCTACATCGTGGCTGCGGCCAAGATGGGATTAGGCGTGATGGATCTCAGCAGCGTCAAGGTTGAGGAACTGAATATCTGATGCGAGGAGCGCTATGAGCATCACCACCTGGCGGCGATTGCGCCGACTCGTGCAGGTCGTATCGCTGGTCGTTTTCTTGGCCATGATCGTGGCGTTGGGCAGCGCTGGGCGGCTGCATTCGCGGCCTATTTTGTTGATGCGCTTGGATCCGCTGGCGGCGCTGGTTTCCATACTCGCCGCGCGTCGCTGGATCGTGACGTTCGTCCCGGCGATCATCTTGCTGCTGGCGGCGCTGGGCCTGGGCCGCTTTTGGTGCGGTTGGCTCTGCCCGCTGGGGACACTCATAGATTGGATCTCGCCACGCAAGGTCAACCCACTCAAAGCATCGCCCTCGCATTGGCGCGGCCTTAAATATGGGTTGTTGTTCACGATTCTGTTCCTGGCGCTGTGGGGCAACCTCACGTTGCTTTTCCTCGATCCTCTGACCGTTCTGGTGCGCGGCGTTGGCGCGGTGATCCTGCCCGGATTGACGTGGCTTGTGACGGCGGCGGAACTGGCATTGTATCGCGTCCCGTTCCTGCGTGGGGCGCTGGATGTGGTTGACGGCGCGTTACGCGGCAGGGTGATCGAGTACGTACAGCCGTTTTCTGCTGGCGCTATAGGCATCACGGCTTTGTTTGGCGGTGCGCTGGCGCTCAATTGGACGGCGCGACGGGGATGGTGCCGCTACGTTTGCCCGTTGGGCGGATTGTTCGCTCTGGTGAGCAAAGCCTCCTGGCTCAAGCGCGTGGTGTCGAGCGATTGTGTGAATTGCGGGGCTTGCGCGCGCGATTGCCGCATGGGAACTATTGACCCCAAGAAAGGATATGCCAGCGATTCGGGCGAGTGCATTCTGTGTCTGGATTGCGCAGTGGACTGTCCCAAACAAGCGATTAGCTTTGGCAGCAATTGGCGCATGGATCGCGGTTGGGGCTACGATCCGAATCGGCGGCAAGCGCTTGCGGCGCTGGGCGCCAGCTTGGGCGGGTTGGCGCTGCTCAAGATCGCGCCGTCGGCCCATCATCCGTATAGCCATCGCTTGCGCCCGCCCGCTGCCGACGAAGAAAGCCTATTGGCAGCCTGCGTGCGTTGCGGGGCTTGCTTGCGGGTGTGCCCCACTCACGGCCTGCAACCGAGCTTGACCGAATCGGGCGTAGAAGGTTTGTGGACGCCGATCTTGACGCCACGTTTGGGGCCTTGCGAGTACACTTGTACTGCCTGTGGGCAGGTCTGCCCAACGGGGGCTATTCCCAAAGTAACGCCAGCAACCAAATGGGCCGCGCCTATCGGCAAAGCCTACGTCAACCCCTCGCTATGTATCCCCTGGTCGGGGCGCGGCGAGTGCATCGTGTGCGAAGAGATGTGCCCTCTGCCCGACAAGGCTATCAAGCTGCAAGAAGTGGAAATCGTAGCATCGGATGGAAGCACGCGCCAGGCGCAAGCGCCCGTTGTGATCCACGACGCTTGCATCGGCTGCGGTCTATGCGAAAGCAAATGCCCCATCAACGGCGCGGCTGCCATCCGCGTGATGATAGACCCCATGTCGTAAAACAAAGCGATCAGCGTTCAGCCGGAACATGCTGAACACTGATCGCTGCGGTTCCTCTTATCCGCGCATCTCCGCCCCGAACGATTTGGCCAACTGCTTCATGATGCGGTCGCGCTGCTTGACGGCCTGCTCGCTGGTCAGCGTTTTATCGGGCGATTGGAACGTCAGGCTATAAGCCAGACTCTTTTTACCCGCGCCGACCTGCCCGCCGCGATAAACATCGAACAGCACCACATCCACCAGCAACGCCCCGCCCGACTCGCGGATGGTCGCCTCCACCGCATCGGCGGGCGTATCTTGGCCCACTACCACCGCTAGGTCGAGGTTGAGCGCCGGCATCCGCGAGATTGGCTGAAAGCGCCAGACGCGGTTGGCGGCGGCCAGCAGTTTTTCCAGGTCAAGTTCCAATAGCATGACGGCTTGATCGGGAATGTCGAACTGGGAGCGCACCACCGGATGCACCTCGCCGAACACGCCGATCTCATTTTGGTCGATCCTGATGTTCGCTACACGCCCAGGATGGAACGTCGGGTGCTGCGTGGGCGCATAAGAAGCGCCCTTGACGCCCAAGTGGGCGCAGAGCGTCTCTATCACACCCTTTAGGTCGTAAAAATCCATCGGGGCGCTGGTGTTAGTCAACCACGAACGCGCCTCGCGGGGGCCGGTGAGCGCCACACTCAATCGCCGTGGCTGGGCGGGCAGCGCCTGGCCTTCGACGGGGAGATATACGCACGCTACTTCAAAGATCGCCACGCGCGGCGTAAAGCGCAGATTGTACGCCACGGTTTCCAGCGAGGTGTTCATCAACGTCTGGCGCATATACTCTTGGTTACGGTTAAGCGGGTTGGCGACCTGTATGTATCCCCCAGCGTCGGGCGGCGCGCCGTTGGGCGTCAGCCGCGCCACGCTTTCCAGGTTGGTCAACGAGTAGCTGATCGTCTCCGTCAACCCGCAGCCCACCAAAATGTCGCGCACGCGCTCTTCCATCTCTAGGTCGAAGTTGCGCTGCTGCGCGGGCAATTCATCGGGCAGCAGGGTTGTGGGCAACCGGTCGTAGCCGTACATGCGTGCGATCTCTTCGATGAGATCCGCTGGGATAGACACATCCAGCCGGAAGCTAGGCACGATAGTGCGCACGACGGGCGGCTCGCCAGCGATGATTTCGCAGCCGAAACCCAACGCGCCAAGCATCTCAGCTACTTTGGCCGCATTCAGTTCGATGCCAAGCAACCGTTTGACTTCCGAGACGGGCAGGTCTATTACCTGGGTCGGCTTTTTGCCCGGATAGACATCGGCAAAGCCTTGCGCCACCACGCCGCCGCCCAGTTCGCGCATCAAATCGGCGGCGCGGTGCAGCGCCGTGATGGTTAATTCGGGATCCACCCCTCGGCCAAAACGGTAAGCTGCCTCGCTGGGTATCTTGAGCGCCGACGAGGTGCGGCGGATGCTGATATAGTCGAAATGAGCCGCTTCCAGCAAGATATCCACCGTATCGTCGGCCACTTCGCTCTCCAAGCCGCCCATCACGCCGGCTACTCCTACCGGCCCACCGCCATCGGTGATGAGCAACATATCGCTGGTGAAAGTGTGATCCACATTGTCTAGCGTTTTCATCGGCTCGCCATCGCGCGCGCGGCGCACAATGATCGTCGGCGGCCCACCGGCGGTGCGGGGGCGCAGGCGCCGATAGTCAAAGGCGTGCAGCGGTTGGCCCCATTCCAGCATCACATAGTTGGTGATATCCACGATGTTGTTGATTGGGCGCATCCCCGCCAAGGTGAGTCGCCTTTGCAACCACTGCGGCGAGGGATTGATCGTGACGCCCTTGATCAGCGCCGCACTGTAGCGCGGGCAAAGATCTGGGTCCTGGATCACGATTTCGACTTGGCCAGCGATGGGCTGGCCCTCGGCCTGCACTCGCGGCGTGGGCAGCCTGTTGGCCACGCCGGTGAGCGCCGCTGTTTCGCGCGCCACGCCCGTTACTGATAGGCAGCGCGCCAAGTTAGGCGTCAGATCAATATCCAACACCACATCGCCCCAGTAGTCGGCGAATGGCATCCCTACGGGGGCGTCATCGGGCAAAATCAAGATGCCGGTGTGCTCATCAGAGATACCTAGTTCTTTTTCCGAGCAGACCATCCCTTCGGATTGCACGCCGCGAATTTTGCTGGGTTTGAGCGTTTTGTATTGCAGCGTCTCGGCGTAGGGGTCAATGAGGCGCGCGCCCACTGTGGCGAACACCACTTTTTGCCCTTTGTCGCCCACGTGCAGGTTGGGCGCGCCAGTCACCACTTCGATTGGCTTCTCCTGACCGTAGTCAAGCGTCACCAACACCAAACGATCTGCGTCGGGGTGCTGGCGCACTTGCACAACCCGCGCCACAAAAATACACTCGCGGCTCCAATTTTCGCCGATACGCTCGATGGCGTTCACCTCCAGGCCGCCATAGGTCAAGCGGTCGGCCAGCTCTTCGAGCGGCAAGTTCACATGCACATATTCGGGAAACCAACTGAGAGTCACGAGCATAATTTTAGATAGCTCAATGATAAGTGGTGGCGGCTATATGCGGCGCCCCGATATATGTGTCATCAATAAACGGCGGCGCTCACGGGAACTGTTGCGCAAAGCGCAGATCGTTGCCGAAAAAGTAGCGAATATCGGTGATGCCGTGCTTCAACATGCAGATTCGCTCTGGTCCCATGCCGAACGCAAAGCCACTATAGATTTCAGGATTATAACCGCCGTTGCGCAGCACGTTGGGGTGCACCATACCGCACCCCAAGATTTCGAGCCAGCCGGTATATTTGCATAGCGGGCAGCCCTTGCCGTGGCAAAGGATGCAATCAATATCCGCCTCAGCGCTCGGCTCGGTGAACGGAAAGTAACTGGGGCGAAACCGCAGCGTGCGTTCGGCCCCGAACATCAATCGCGCGAAATTGAGCAGCGTGCCTTTCAAATCGGCCATGGTGATCTTGTAGCCCACTGCCATCCCCTCGACTTGGTGGAACATGAACTCGCTGCGCATGGTCACTTGCTCGTAACGATAGCACTTGCCCGGCAAAATCACCCGGAATGGCTTGCGGTGATATATGCGCATGGCATGAACTTGTCCAGGCGATGTATGAGTGCGCAGCAGAACCCCGGGCCGCGTGGTATAGAACGTGCTCCACATATCGCGCGCCGGGTGATGCGGCGGAATGTTGAGCAACTGAAAATTGGTGACGTCATCTTCCACTTCAGGCGAACGCAGCACCTCGAACCCCATGCCGGCGAAAATCTGCTGGATTTCGCGCAGGGTTTGTGTGCTGATATGGAGCGACCCCACCGCCGGCGCGCGCCCGGGCAGGCGTACGTCAATGGCTCCTTGCATCAGGTTCTGCTCTAACGACGCAGCCCGCAGCGCCTGGCTACGCTCCTCAAACGCTTGCTCCAAAGCCGCCTTGACTTCGTTCGCTACGCGGCCCGCAGCGGGGCGCTCGGCGGCGGGCAACGCGCCCAAGCCACGCAGCGTCAAGGTCAATTCGCCCTTCTTACCCAGATACTGCACGCGCCACTCGTCCAGCCTACCTAGATCGGCAACGTTTTCCAGCGCCTGCATCGCCTTGTCGCGCAGTTTAGTCAGTTCCTCAAGCATTCTCGCCTCCTTGGTTAAAACAAAACGACTGCAACTCCCAGGGACGAAGTTGCAGTCGCAAGACTCCGCGGTACCACCCTTGTTGGGTTTCGCAGTGAACCCCGCTTATCATCGGCGGCCTATGCTCGCAGTGCATAGGATGACCGACTGCCCATTAACGGCGAGCAACCGGAGCGACCTATTCTTGACGTGGGCCGCTTGGCCCGTCAATTTCAGCCGTCAGCTCCAGAGTGAACTCGAACAGACCTTCCCCAAGAGGACTTGCAGTCTCCGATGCTCTATCCCTGAGGGTATCTTCCGCTCACTCTCTCTTTCACAGCTTTTATGGGTGCATCAATTCAGTTTGACCTGATTATATATCGGCGGACAGGGCATGTCAAGTTCACGCCTTTTGCTTGGCCACTTCCTCCTTCACATCCTTCATGATGAGATCGGCTACCTCCGCGGCGGTCATGGTCGAGCCAGGCTCGGTGAAAGGCACCCTGTGCTTGTTCCACGCCGAATATTGCAAGTCGATGTAGGTGTTCTGTGGAAGAGGCACGGCCTTTTCCACGTCAGCGCGCATCCCGATCATCCATTCATAGGTGCGAAATTGTGGATCAGACTTGATGACCTTCTCGTAGATCGAGTTATACACAGGGGTCTTCCCAGTCTTGATGACAGTTTTCTGAAAGCCCTCGTTCTGCGGCCCCATGGTATAGATCAGATAATCGGCGGCCTCTTGAGGATAGGGTGATTTGTTCAATATACACACATCATTGCCCCAATAAGGCGCGCCCGATCCTGAGCCTGCCGTCTTGGAGACGATAGGCGATGTGCTGCTCTTGTCGGTGCCAAAAGCATTCTGCCCCCACACGCCACGCGAGCTTTGCGCTTGCACTGAAGCGACCTTACCGGCGTAGAACGAGTCCAGCCAGCCATCCGAACCATGGGGCGGCGTTAATTCCTCTTCTACGACCAACTACTTGAAAAAGGCCAGCGCTTCGATCATTTCGGGGCTGGTCCAATCTACCACGCCCTCAGCCGTATAGGGTTTGGTTGAAGCCGAGCACAACAGGGCAACAATCGCACTGTTCATATCCTCAACAAAAGAAGTCGCATAGATCTGCTGATCTTTACCCCACTTTTTTATCTCTCGGGCGATTTGGAGCCAATCATCCCACGTCTTAGGGGCTTCGGTGGCTCCAACCGCTTTGAAATAGTCTGTGCGCCAGTTAAAGGTAACGTTCTCAAAGCTGTAGGGGATGCCCTAGAGTT
>CAZYPJ010000060.1:0-4279 GCA_964649365.1 uncultured Anaerolineales bacterium
AGATCGAAAGGAGCAAGCTCATGAAGGTCAGCGAGTGCATCGGTTGCCAGCGTTTCCCTTGCGCTGATGTGCGGCGCGAATCGTATGTCATCCCCGACGTGGACCTTATGCCCGACAAAGTCTCTATCGTTTTGATCTCGGAATCGGCGCCAGAGAACGCGGCAGACTATTACTACGCGCCGGGCAGCCCGCTCTTTGCGCAGACCACCATCCAGGCGTTCAACGATGCGGGCCTGCCTGCGGCCTCGATCCAGGATATTCTGGCTCAGGGAGTCTATCTCACCTCGGCCATCAAGTGCGGCAAGACGGGCTATGGCGTCGCTACGCCGACGGTGAACGAGTGCTCGCTGATCCTGGAGCGCGAACTAGCGCTGTTCCCCAACGTGCGCGCTTATCTGCTGATGGGCGACGTAGCCATCAAAGCGGTGAACGCCATCGCCAAACGCGCCGGCGAGCCGCGCATCATCCCCGCCGGCGCTACCTACAAGATTCGCGGCGGCGAGTTTACCTGGCGCGGAGCGCGGGCGTTCCCCTCCTACCTCCAGGCTGGGCCGAGCTTTTTCATCGAAAAGAGCAAACGCAAGATGATTGCAGAGGACATCGCGGCGGCGCTGCGGCTGGCGCGGTAAGAGTCATCACGGAGACAGAGATCACGGAGGTTTCGGGAGCGGTCTGACGAGGAGAATCGAGAGCGAAGAGCGGCCAAAGTAGCGGAAGGTGGAAGCTGGAGGGGGGGTACAGGGCGGCCATCGGGCCCAGGGCGATGGTGGTGATGACCATCATGACAGCCGAGAGAACCAGAGTGCGGATCGCTGCGGTGTTGATCTTGGTCATGATGTTGGCCTCCCGTGTCGTTCTTGTTCTTACGCTCTCATCATACCAAGCGAAGGTCAGGATCAAGTCAGCGACAAGTTACAATTCGGTTAACCATTGCTAATGCGGTTTACCATGCAGCCGAGAAGGATATCATCATGTCAGAACCAATCAAGCCCATCGTCTGGGCGCCGCGCTTGCCGCGTGCGTTGATCCAGCGCCTTTATGAGACCGATGCGCAGGGTATCTACGATGAGGATCTGCTCGACGAGGTCGGATATGCCTTGCTGGCTCGCTGCGAGAGCTTTTGTGCGGCGGTAGAAGCCGTGCGCGGAAGGGCGCTGTGCCACGGCTGTGGGGCCATCATCGCCCACCAAGCCAAGCCCGATGAGTTGCTGATCTGCCCCGCCTGTGGCTGGCAAGCGACGTGGCGCGACTATTTCGCCACCATCCAGCACAAGCAGTTGAGCGGCGCCGACCCGATCCTGGCCATCTATCGCGACTATATCGCTCGCTTCCCGGCGGCCTCTAGCCCGCAGGAAAAGATGCGGCTTATTGATTGGGTGATCCACAACTTCCACACCAATCTCGGGTTCGGCGAGACGCGCGCCAATGGCGTCAACTTGATCGAGGGCAATTACCGTCAGGTGCTCGAGTTTCTTGATGCGCTTACCTATGGCGAGCATAGCACGCCTGGGCTGCGCGAGACGCTCACAGAGTGGCGCGACACAACGGATCGCGTCGCTAGGATGTGGAACGATCAGCGTTGGCTGAATAGGCGGCGCGCTGCATCGCGGCGAGAGGGCGATTGATTGCCACGCGCTGCGCACGGTGGCGGGTTGGTGGTATAATAAGGTGTCTATAAACAGTGAATGGGAGGCTCAGATGAAAGCATACGAGTTTCCGACCAGAGTCATGCCTGGCGGCAAAATACAGCTACCCGGCAATCTCCAAAATCTGCCCCACGACCAGGTTGTGCGAATCATCGTCCTTGTGAGTGACCCAGAAGATCAGGAACGAGCCGACTGGGCATACCTGACGGCCGAGCAGTTTCTAGCGGGCTACGCTGCATCGGATGCGATCTACGATAGGATCTAGCCATGTCTGACTATCAGCCTGGCGATATCGTTTTGATCGCATTTCCATTTAGCGACGGTGCCGGCTCAAAGCGCCGGCCCGCTTTGGTGATTCGGGACACCGGTGACGATGATGTCATCGTAGCCCGTGTCACCAGCCAATCTTCTGCGTCGGTTTTCGATGTGGAACTCGCCGGATGGCAACAAGCCGGCCTCTTGCTACCATCTATCGTCCGCGTCCACAAGTTGGCGACGCTGGAAAAGCATCTGGTCGAACGTCGGCTGGGATTACTGACTATGGAGGATCGGGCGCTAGTGCGGGCCAAGCTCCGAGAGTTGCTGGCGCGTATGTGATTGGAGTACAGCATGAGTCTCAATATCAGCCCCTCCGAAATCACGCCGGAGCACGTATATCTCAACCGCCGCGCTTTTATGGTGGGCGTCGGCGCGTTGGCGGCTGGGGCGGCGCTCAGCGCGTGCGCGGGCCAAACGACCACGCCGACACCGCAGGCTGCCCAGCCATCCGGCGCGCCCGCCGATGCGCCGCCCCAGGCCGGAGCCGGCCAGGATGAACTGGGCAACGCGCTCACCTCCTACGAGAGCGTCATCGGCTATACCAACTATTACGAGTTCGACCTTAACCCGCGCAACGTGCGGGCCTACACTGACAAATTCGTCGCCTCGCCCTGGCAAGTGCAGGTGGGTGGTCTGGTGCGCAACCCCAAGACATACGATCTGGACGACCTGCGCGCTTTTGGCGAGGAGGAGCGCATCTATCGAATGCGCTGTGTGGAAACCTGGGCGATGGTCATTCCCTGGCTAGGTTTTCCATTGAACAAACTGCTTCGAGAAGTCGAACCGACCGCCGAGGCCAAATACGTGCGCTTTGAGACCATTTACGCCCCCGATCAGATGCCCGGCCAGAAGGCAGGCGGCTTTCCCTGGCCCTACGTCGAGGGGTTGCGCCTCGACGAGGCCATGCACGACCTGACCATCCTCTCAACGGGGCTGTACGGCAAGCCGCTCAGCAAGCAAAATGGCGCGCCGGTGCGGCTGGTCGTGCCCTGGAAGTACGGCTTCAAGAGTATCAAATCTATCGTCAAGATTGATCTGGTGGCCGAGATGCCCGTCTCGCTATGGATGGCCTCCTCACCCCGCGAGTACGGCTTTTACGCTAACGTCAACCCCAAGGTCGCTCACCCGCGTTGGTCGCAAGCGTCCGAGCGGCGCATCGGCGAATCAGGGCGCATCCCCACGTTGATGTTCAACGGCTATGAGGAGGAAGTGGCCTCGCTCTACGCCGGGATGGATTTGGTGGCCAATTTCTGATGGAACAAAAGCGCTTCTCCTGGTGGTTGCTTGCTACGCATCTGGCCGCGCTGGTCGCGTTCGCGTCGCTGATCTGGGGTTATTTCGGCGGGGCCTTCCAGCCCGACCCCATCGGCGAGGCCACGCGGCGCGCGGGGCGGTTCGCGATCATCTTTTTGTGGCTCTCGCTCGTACCTACGGCGCTCAATAACCTGTTTGGCTATCGCGGGGCGATGCGCGCGCGCAAAGATTTGGGGCTGTATGGCTTCAAGTTCGCGCTGTTACATTTCGTGGTCTATGCCGGGCTGGATTACCGCTTTGATCTGCCGTTGCTGCTCGAATCGCTGCGTGGGGGGCGCTTTGCATTGCTCGGCCTGGCGGCGTTGATCCTCATGGCGCCGCTGGCCGTCACCTCTACCGAAGGCTGGGTGCGCCGCCTGGGCCGCAACTGGCGACGGTTGCACCGCCTGGCCTATGTTGCGGCCATCCTGGCGGCGGGGCACTATATCTTGCGCTTCAAAGACCCGCGCGCCGCGCCGTTGATCGCCGCTGGCTTGCTCCTGTTCCTGCTCGTTGTGCGCCTGCCCTTTGTCCGCGCCCTGACTAAACGCCAAGAGCCATTGGGACTGAACGGGAACGCCCAAGGATAGACCAATCCAACTGCTCCTGTCTTTCTCCGTGTACTCCGAGTCTCCGTGGTGAAAGGAAAACGATGACTCAAGTGCTGTTCAGCTTTGACACCGAGGATTACATCAACCCCGCCGCCGAAGAGGGCGTCATCCGCCTGGCGCGTACGCTGGAAAGCGAAGGCGCGCGCGGCTGTTTTTGCGTGGTGGGCGAGTTGGCCGCGACGTGGCGGCGGCGCGGCAGCCGCGACGTGTTGGAGGCGCTGCGTCCCCATGAGATCAACGCGCACACCTGGCGGCATAGTTGGCACCCTAACGTGGTCGAATATAGTGAGGACGCCGATTGGCACGGCTCGCTCGCTCGCTTTCTGCGCGAAGAGCGCTACGCTTTCGACCTGGTGATGGACGTGTGCCAGCGCGACCGGTTGTGGGCGTTCATCAAGCCGGGCAATTCGT
>CAZYPJ010000060.1:4289-16038 GCA_964649365.1 uncultured Anaerolineales bacterium
GGCTCGACCCTGCTGGGCGCGCCTATCTTTGGCGATTCGATGCTCGACGCGCGCCGCGGACGCGGCTTGTGGTTCTGCAACGCCCTGAACCTGAATTACGATTTCAGCATTGAGCGGCTGTTCGATGGCGGCCTGGAGCCGTTCCGCCAACGCCTGGACGAATGGGCGACCTGGGATCGGCTGATCCTTTATGCCCATCCATGTAAAACAGTTCTTTCCGAGTTTTGGGACGGCCAGAATATGTTCCACCGCAACCCGTCCACCTGGGGCGATTGGGTCTATGCGCCGCAGCGCCCCCGCGATCAGATCGAGCGTTTTTTCAGCGATTTCCGCGAGCTGATCCGCCTGCTGCGCGCTCACGGCGGGTTCGAGTTCACGACGTATGAAACAGTGTGGCGCGAGCATCGCGCGGCGGTGCATCGCCAGTTGCCGCGCGAGCGCCTGCTGCCCTTGTTGCGCCGCGCCGCCGAACGCCTGACCTGGCAGACCGCTGACGATGGTCAGACCTATTCGCCTGCCGAGTTGTTCGCGGCGGCGGTGGATGCGCTGACGAATCGGCCCGATCCGTGGGGCGCCTGGGGCGTGATGGGGCCGGTGGACGAGCCGCAGGGGGTCAGCGAGGCGCTGGAGCTAGAGGCCGAGGCGGTGCGCCAGGCGGCGCAACGCTTGGCGCCCGTGACCTATGTTCCCGCCGTGGTCGAGGCGGGGCGCGCGACGCTGGGGCCGGGCGACATGCTGCGGGCGATGGCGCAAGTATTGGCCGGCGCCGAGCGGGTGCGCCTAATTCCCGGCCCACAACTGCCCGAGGCGGCGGATTGGCCCATGTGGGAAACATTTCATACCGACGGCCAATGGTGCCACGCCCCCGAATGGACGAGCAAACTGGTGGATGCCCGGCTCAGGTGGCAGACGTGGACGGTGAGGGAATAGCAAAGGTATTCTGCGCTGGCAGAGCTATCTCAACAACGTTGTCAGTCGCGCCAGAACGGTTTCCACTGTCTCCGGAGGCAAGGTACAGGCGAGTTCTGCCTGACGAGCGCGCCAGTCCAGGCTTTTCACTTGATCTGCCAAGATGACGCCTGCGATCGGCAACGCAGGGGGGATGCGCACTTCGAAAGGATAGCCCTTTTCTTGTGATGTGATTGGGCATGCAATGGCCAGCCCAACTTTGCCATTGTAAGTTGCAGGTGAGAGTATCACTGCCGGGCGCCGCCCTGCCTGCTCGTGGCCAGCTTGAGGATCGAAGGAAAGCCAGATGATGTCGCCGCGCTGGGGTACATAAACCATTCGCTCACCATACCTCTTTCCCTGTGGCGCGACCGAAATCTACTTCGCTATGCAGGTTACTCTCCGAAATCTGCGCAAGAAGCTCCTCCAAGGTTGGCGCGGGCGATGCGATAGGGCTGATTACCAGTTTTCCGTCTATCAGCACAATCTCAACGCTGGCATCTTGACGCAAACCTATCTGTGTAGCCAACATCTTGGGAATCCGCAACGCCAGGCTGTTGCCCCATTTCTGCACGCGGGTCTCCATATCGTTGTCCCTTCTCTTGTGTATCTACATTGAAGATACAGCGTATGTTACGGGGTGTCAAATCGCATGAGCGTTCCTATTTACTTAACGCCCTGAACCCCTCGATCCGTTGCCGCACCGCCTCAACCTGCTTGTAGCCGCGCATCACGGCGCGGCGGAGCGCAGCGTCGGCCTCGTCAAAGCGCCCCGTCATCGCATAGGCGATGGCGATGTTGGCGTGGGCGACGGCGCAGTTGGGGTCCAGTTGGATAGCCCGCTCCAGCGCGGCAATGGCGCGCTGCGCTTCGTCGCGATAGATATAGAGCGCGCCCAAGCTGGCGTGCAGCTCGGCGTAATCCGGGTTCAGACTCAGCGCCTCGCGATAGCAACGCTCGGCCTCATCGTAGCGCCCTAGCTTGCGATTCACGATCCCCTGTCCCCCCCAAGCCTGGTAGTTGATGGGGTTGATTTCGCGCGCCGTGCAATAGGATCGCAACGCAGCTTCCCTTTCGCCCAGATTGTCCTGAGCGTTACCCATGATATTGTAGAGGTCGTCGCGCTCGTATTCGCGCAACTCCATTTGCAGCGCGCGCTCTAGTTCGGTGATGGCCAGGCGGTACTTGTCCTCCCTGTAGGCCGAGATGCCGTTGCGCGCGTGCGCATCGCCTGAGTCGCCCTCGGCGTCCATGCCTCTGTGCAGCGCGCCGTCGCGCCGCACCAGAACCCAACCACAATAGCTACACGTAACCTCGTCGCCGCGTACATTCACTTGCGCGCCGCAATTGGGACACCTGGAAGACATAAGAGTGGGCATTGGCTGGCTCTATTTCCGTTTGATTTGGGAGCTACTGATACGAGCACAAGATGCTAAACGCCGCATGACGCGCACAAGGCGCTATGCTACCGTAGTCGCGCCCCTTGTGGGCGCCTGGACGTTTAGAAAACCATGCTCGGATCAGTAAGCCCAGATGGGGCGAGCTTGAGATAAAAGCTCAAATACTCTACCGTCGTCGGAGGCGCTTGTGCGGCCCAACAGTCCGGACAGCCAACGCTCGGGCAGGGCTGACTTGCCATAGAGCGCCCCCACAGCAGCGCCCACGATCGCAGCGATGGTGTCGTTATCCTTGGTGTCGTTGACGGCGCGGATGATCGCCTGTTCCGGATCATTGGCGTGGCGCATGAGGATGTAGAGCACACTCGGCAGCGTCTCCAAGAGATACGCGCCCGATCCCCACAGGTTGCCCGCTTCGCGGACGGACATGCCCCGGCGCCACGCCTCGCCAATCATCTGCGCTGCGTATTCACAGCACGGGCCGCGATACTCTTGGTTGGCTCCCCAACGCGGGCGGTAGGATGTATCGCCTTCCGAATCCTGAACAGTGGTCATGTAGGTCTTGACCAACCACTCTGCGTCTGGGGCGCGGTCCATCTGCAAGAGCTGCCAGAGCATGTGTACGAATGCAAGGCATACAGAGATCGAGGCGGCATCGTTATGGGTGATCATTGCGGCGAGGGCGGCGTCAACCCACAAATCGGCGCTCGGAGACTTTAGATGAGGGATCAACATTGGAGCGATGCGCATGAGCGCGCCGTTTCCGGCGCTCTTGGGGCCGCACTGATACCAGGGGGCGCCTGCTTTGTAGTTGCGCAGGAACTCTCTCATGGTGTGGCCAATGCCATAGATCCGCTCTTGTGCAAAGCGAGACGCCACGCGTTCTGGCGCAAATGCCCGGTCGCGGTTGATCTGTTCCAGTGTCCAGAAGGCGAGTTGGGTGTCATCCGATGGCGCGCCAGGCGGCGCATCGCTGCGCCCCACATAGTCGGTGATCTCGCCGAATAGCGCCCGGCGCTCATGGGGTAGCAGCCCCTCAGTCGTGTTGCCTAACGCGTCACCGATGGCCAATCCCAGCATCATGCCCTCGATCCGCTCCCAGCGATCGGGAGGCAATGGCGCGGGGACTTGGGAGAATAGCGAACCTCGGCGCAGGTCAATCTGTCCGGAATCGAACAATTGGGCCAACGTGTCGCGATTGGCGGTCATGCGGTACTCCATCCCAGACGCGGACACAATCGGCCCCAAGGGCACTGCCCTTGGGGCCGATGATCGGCTGCTCAGTACAGCGTCCCCTTGGTCTTGGCGGCCCCAGCCGCGCCGGAGCCGCCCGTCCAGTCAATGCCCTTGAAGGCGGCGTTAGCTTCTTTGGTCATAAAGGCGACGTCGCTGCACAACGCCAGGAACTGGAACCCCTGGGCGATGCGCAGGTTCAGCTCTTCCATCGTAAAGCAATGTTTGCCAGCGGCTTTGCCCGTCTTTTTGCAGGCTTCCAACACCTTCATCATCGCCGCCTCGTGCGCGGTACCCGGGCCGACCTGCGCCGGCGTCAGGCCCATCGAGAGCGCCAGGTCGTTGGGGCCGATAAAGCAGCCCACTACGCCCTCTACCGCCATGATCTCCTCGGCGTGCTCCACCGCCTCGGCGGTCTCGATCATCACGATCACCGCTAGGTTCTCGTCGGTCCAGGTGCGATAATCGCCGTCAATGTAGCTGGCCACGCGGCTGCCGCCAAAGCTGCGTTGCCCCTTGGTGGCGTACTTCATATTGGCCACCACACTCTTGGCGTCCGCTGCCGAGTTGACCATCGGCACCACCAGACCCAACGCGCCGGCGTCGAGCGTGCGCTGAATCCAAATGGTGTCGTTCCAGGGCACGCGCGCCATCGGCGCTGCGCCGCCCAGTTGGATGGCCCGAAACATGTTGACCATGGTGTCAAAGCCCACTGGGCTGTGCTCCGCGTCCACCACCAGCCAATCGAACCCGACGCGCGCCATGCTCTCTGCCGCCACTGGCGAGCACAACCCCAGCCAACTTCCCACCGCCGGCTGGCCGCTGCGCAGCTTGTCGGTCACCACGTTCGTCTTGATCTTGGTAATGCCAATGCCGCCCATTGAATACCTCCTCAATAAAGTGAGTCTCTATGGTTAGGATCTCGCAACCCGTTACCACCGACCATAGTGTACGCGCGTCGCGTCGTATTGCGTGCGCGCCTCTTTTTCCTCCGCCGGATGGCCCACGACGATGTACGAAAAGGGGATGATCTCCTCGGGAATGCCCAGGATTTGCCGCACCACGTTGACGCGCTCTTGTTTGGGGTGCAATCCGCACCACACGGCTCCCAGACCCAGGCCCAGCGCAGCCAATAGAGCGTTCTCGGTGGCCGCTGCCAGATCTTGCATCCAAAAGCCGGTCAAGCCTTCGGGGCCAGTATCGGCTTGGCCGCACGCCACGATGCATACCGGCGCTTGACGTAACATTGCCGCGTGAGGATGCGCATCGGCCAGGGCGTTGCGCGCAGCGGCGTCGGTCACCACCACGAAATGCCATGGCTTGCGGTTGCCCGCCGAGGGGGCCGCCATCGCCGCCTGGAGGATTATCTCGATCTGCTCCGCAGCCACCGGCTCGGCAGTGTACTGGCGGATGCTGCGGCGCGCGAACAAGTTGGGTATGGTCAATTCAGGCATGACTCGTCTCCTTCGAGGCTGGTTGCGCCAAGCTTAGGCCAAGCGGGGGCTGATGTCAAGTCGTATGGCGCTTGCGCGCCGATTCACTCTAGCGCATAATGAGGGTCAGCGCACCCCGCACACCCGGCGCCTGGAAAGGACAATCGCATGAACAGCACTTTTGTCAAAGAGCTTTACGATTATATTGACGGCCTGCCGATTGTGGACATTCACACTCACGTCAACTGGAAAAAAGGCGCGGCCTCCAATATCGGCGAGATTCTCAGCTATCATTACTACACCGAGTTGGCTAACTCGGCGGAGTGGGCCAAGGGGCAGTTCCCGCTCAATGACCCCGAGGCGCTGACGCGGATGATTATGCCCCGCCTGGGCCACATCCGCAACACGGTGCAATACGACTGGTTGATGACCATCTCGCGCGATTTTCTGGGGCTAGAGGCCTCCGAGTGGTATCCGGAGAACTGGAAGTTCATCTTTGATCGCTCGGTGGACGTGATGGGGCAGCCCGATTGGGAAGAAGAGGTGCTGGCGCAGGCCAACATCGTGCGCGTGTTCCTGACCAACCAATACAATGAAGACCTCGACGGCCTCGATACGGCGCTCTACACGCCGTGCCTGCGCACCGAGCCGTTCGTGGTGGGGATGGAGCAGGCCGCTGAACGCGAGCGGATGGCGGCCCTGCTAGGGCGGCCCGTGCGCGCTGTGGCCGATTTCGCTGACGTCATTGACAAGGTCTTGCGCAAGTTCGTGGCGCACGGCATGGGCTATGCGGCGCTATCGAGCGTGACCAACTTGAAGACCTTTTTCGTCTCCGAAGAAGATGGCCAACATCTGCTGGACAAGATGATCGCCGGCAACCCGCTCGACGCCGCCGAAAAAGGAGCCTGGAGCGCCTACGCGCTCAACCGCTTGTGCGACGCTTGCCGCAAGTACGACAAGCCGTTCCATATGATGGTGGGCGTCAACCGCGAGACCTATGCCCACGGCGTGCCCTCGGGCCGCGACTTGTTTGACTCGGTCAACTCGTTGCACGGCTATGACTATTTGTTCAACGCCTATCCCGACGTGCGCTTTCCCACCGCCGTGCTGGCCGATACCACCGGCCTGGAGCTGACGGCGGCCTCATGGATTCGGCACAATGTCTATCCCTCCGGCCACTGGTGGTACTCTAACCAGCCCACCGAGATCGCCCGCGAGCTGCGCCGCCGACTCGACACCGTGCCGCAGAACAAGATCATCGGCTACTTTTCGGATGCGTATTACCTGGAGTTCATCCTACCCAAGTTCAGAATGTACCGTTTTGAGCTGGCCGCGGCGCTGGTCGAGCGCATCGAGCGCAGCCTGATCCACCCCAATATGGAACCGTTCACCCTCGATGACGCCCTCGATATGGCTGAAGATCTGCTCATCAACAACCCGGCGCGGATTATTGGCATCGAAGGGGTGGAGGAGGAATAGTACGACGCGGGGCAGGAAGCATTGTCGTTTCCTGCCCCGCGCTTTGTTCATCCAGGAAAAGCTATTGCTTCCTCAGCGCCGGAATGTACAACATCTTGAAATCGTAAGGTTCCGTCCAATCCTCAGCGATGCCATAGTTATCAATGGCGGTATCCCACGCGGCCGGGTCCTCGCGGGCCGTGGCGGTGATGATGAGCGTCTCAAAACCGTCAAAAGTGGGCGGCGATGTGCGCTTGATATAGAACTCACGCCCGCTGCCTGGGGCTACCTGGAGCGTGGTCGCCGGCTGGGTGCAATTCCAATCGGCGCAGAGCATCCAGGTCTGCCCCTGCGACGAGTAGTAGTACATGTCGACGGTGAACGTGCGGTCGGGATCATTATTAGTCAGGGTGTGACCCATCGGCCAGTTATCGCCAGGCGTGATCCATTCCGAATACTGCCCTTCGATATCGAGCAGCGAAGGCTGTTGCGGCTGTACCTTGACGCGCGTGCGAAAGCGCGCCAGCACGTGCGTCTGCCCGGAGAGGGGGAACGGCAGTTCCGTCAGCACGCCGTTGGCGCACAGCGCCACTTCCAACTCGCACTCATCGCACACCGCGCCGCTATAGTCGAGCGTGAAGTGTAGTTCGCCCGCGCGCGACTGGCTGCAATCGTACAGTTCTGCGCCAGAGTAAGCCAACACCTCCCAATGGGCGGCCTCGCCCGGCGCGATGGGCAGCACAGCGGCGATGTCGTCGGCCCACTCGTCCGCGAAGCTCAGATACGTGCGGACGGCGTTCTGCGGCTGGCCGTAGGGGTAGAGATCCACATACGGCGCATGGGCCGGATCGCGCGAGATCGTTCCCGCGCTGGATGAATCAGGAACCTTGATGGCCGCGAACCCCTGACGCACGAAGGCGTTGGCCATGCGCTGGCACGCGCCCGCATCCGCGATGGCGAGATCGAAGGGACTGCTGACCTCGACGAGATTGTTGCTGGCCGCTGACCGGGTGAAACGCGGTTCTTGGCCCGTGAGCGAAAGACCAGTGCTGCTGCAGCCGCCGCTCGAGCAGCCGCTCACTGCTAGGATCAGCAATAGCGCCGACCAGATGATTGCTCGCAGCAAATCCTGGCGGCGACGGAGCCAATGTCGAACATGGATCGCAGCTTCAGTCATGATGCGCCTCCTCGCAAGATAGCGTTGCGCTCGGAGCGCTGCGCCCGCCAGTATTCGCGCGCCAGGAACCAGCCGGCGTACAGCATCAGCGCGACACAATAGACTTGCATCTCGGCCAATCCGGGCGCGAGATAGTAATTGTCGCCTCGGACAAAGGTGAGCGCCAAGCGCCCCCCAAAGTAGAGCAGGACGCCCATCTTGCTGATATAGCCATCGAACGGTTTGCGCCGGCGCAGCGCCATCAACAGCGCATAGACCGCCAGGCAGTAGCCCAGCTCCATAAGTTGCGTCGGATAGCGCGGCGCCCATATTCCCAGCGGGCCGGGCGCGTTGATCGCCAGATACGAATCCGTCTCTTGGCCGTAGCAGCAACCGGTCAGCCAGCAGCCGACGCGCCAGATGGCCACGGCCATGAGCCAGCCGGGCGCAGTGGCGTCGGCCAGCGCCTGAGCGTTGGCGTGGGCCAGGCGCGCATAGACCTGAGCGGCGATCATAGCGAGCAGCAAGACGTAGGCCATCAGCGCGCCGCCGTGGTGCGCCCAAACCTGCAACTGCTCGCCGCCGCGAAACCCGCCCAACGCCCAGCGCAACGGCAGCGCGCGGGTGAACAACCCCAACACGCCGCCGATGCCCATCGCCAACAGATAGTCAAGCGTCTGCCGCCGGGGCAACCCCACGCGCCGCGCCTCGCGCGTCCCCAGCGCGACGCTCACAACGATGCCCACCACCAGCATCACGCCATAGGCGCGCAACTCGAACCCGCCGATACGAAACAGCACTGGGTGCATGGCTGATTCTTACTCTTTGATCCAGCGCAGCACCCGATCCGCCACCTTGGCGTTGGTATAGCCCAACTCCTCGGCCAGGACTTTGGCGGGGGCGGAATGGCCCCATTCATCTTGGGTGATAAAGAGCGCCTCCGGCCCAACGATGTCGCCCCAACCGTAGCGTGTACCTGCTTCCAGCACCCCCTTCTTCGCGGCGGCGGGGCTCAAGTCGGCGCGATAGGCGGCGTCTTACCGCATAAAGATCGCGCGCGAGGGCATCGAGACCACGCGCGCGGCGCGGCCCTCTGCTTCCAGCGCCGCCTTGGCCGCCAGCGCGAACTGCAACTCGGAGCCAGTGCCGATCAGCACCACCTCGGGCGCGCGGCCGGCCGTTTCGGATACCACATAAGCGCCCTTGTTGAACGCCTCGAACGAGAAGGGCGTCTGCCGTTCGATGACGGGCACGCCCTGGCGGGTGAGGATCAGCGCAGTGGGGCCGTCCTGGTGGCGCAACGCCCAGGCCCAGGCGGCGGCGACCTCGGCCCCGTCCGCCGGACGGATCACCGTCAGATCGGGGATCAATCGCAGCGAAGAGACCTGCTCCACCGGCTCGTGGGTGGGGCCGTCCTCGCCTACGAAAATGCTGTCGTGGGTAAAGACGTAAATCACCTGCTGCTTCATCAGGCTGGCCAGGCGAATGGGCGGGCGCATGTAATCGGCAAAGACCAGGAAGGTGGCGCCGAAGGGGATGAAACCGCCATAGAGCGCCAGGCCGTTGAGGATCGAACCCATGCCGTGCTCGCGCACGCCAAAGTGGAAATTGCGCCCGGCAAACGAGCCGGCGGCGATGTCACCCTTGCCCTTCATATAGGTAGAAGTGGATGGCGCCAAGTCAGCCGAGCCGCCCACCAGCGCGGGGACGAGTTCGGCGAGCTTGTTGATGACCTGGCCGCTGATGCGGCGGGTGGCGTCGGGCTTGCCGCCAGTGGCCACGGCGAGGAGCTGCGCCTCCAGATCAGCAGGCAGGGACTTGGCGAGGGCGGCCTCGCGCTGGGCGGCCAGTTCGAGGTTGGCGGCGCTCCAGGCTGCGAGGGTCTTGTTCCAGGCGGCGTGGCGCGCTTTCATCTCGGCGGCGCGTTCGGCGTAGAGCTGGCGCACAGCGTCGGGCACGTAAAAGGTCGGCTCTTCGGGCCAGCCCAGATTCTTCTTGGTGGCGGCGACCTCGGCGGCGCCCAACGGCGCGCCGGGGGCGTCGGCGTGGTCCCCCATATGAGGGCTGCCTTGGGCGATGTGGGTGCGCGCCACAATCAGCGACGGGCGCTCCGCGTCGGCTTGGGCCGCCTCGATAGCGCGCGCGACGGCCTCGGCGTCGTGGCCGTCCACATAGAGCACCTGCCAGCCATAGGCCTCGAAACGCTTGCCGCGATCTTCGGTAAAGGCCAGATCAGTGGAGCCTTCGATAGAGATGCGGTTGTCGTCGTAGAGATAGATGATGTTCCCCAGCTTCAGATGGCCCGCCAGCGAGGCCGCTTCGCTGGCCACGCCCTCCATCAAGTCGCCGTCGGAGACGATGCCATAGATATAGTGATCCACGATCTTGTGCTCTGAAGTGTTGTAGCGCGCGGCCGCCATCTTGGCGGCGATGGCCATGCCCACGCCGTTGGAGAGGCCCTGGCCCAGCGGGCCGGTAGTCGTCTCCACGCCGGGCGTCACGCCATATTCGGGGTGCCCGGGCGTGCGGCTCTTCCATTGGCGGAATTGCTTCAACTCGTCCAACGCCAGGTCGTACCCTGCCAGATGTAACAGGCCATAGAGCAACATCGAGCCGTGGCCGGCCGAAAGGATAAAACGGTCGCGGTTGGGCCAAGAGGGATCGGCGGGGTCGTGGCGCAGATAGCGCGTCCACAGCACGGTGGCGTAGGTGGCCGCGCCCATCGGCATTCCTGGGTGGCCGGAGGCGGCCTTTTCGACGCCGTCCACCGCCAGCATGGCCAGCGTCTTGGCGGCGAGGGTGGTAAGCTCGGTAGAGACTTGCTTGGGCATTTGCATTGCTCCTGTTCAATAGTACGGCGCGCCGCCGACGCAGCGGGCCGGTGGTTGCTGGGGCTATTGTACACAAGGGGAAATCTCAGGGCAAGCGATAGCGCAATCTCGCTCCTGGGCGATCTGCAAAAGCTCAATCATATGCCAATCAAATCTTTAGAGTTCCTGAACAATTGTCGGCTATTCTGAACGTGCATTACTGATCTGAGCATAAGATGTTAAACGCCGGATCGCGCGCACAAGGCGCTATACCACCGTAGTCGCGCTCCTTATGGGCGTCGGGGCGCTTGGAAAATCATGCCCAGATCAGTAACAACGTCACCCTTTTGTGTATTGCCAAGGAGAATCCATGAAAAAGCCAATCCTCATCGTTCTAGCCGCTCTCGCACTGGCGCTGTCGGTCTGTGGGTGTGAGTCGTCGAAAACAGCCGAGACCTCCGCGACAAGCGGCCTCAACGCCGCGTCCGAGACCACAGTCGCCGGCCTGCTCAACAAAAGCCTCACTGCGACGGTCGCAGCCCCAACCGCCGCTGTCGCGACGCAAGCCTCGGCGACAGCGGCTACGTCAGCGGTCGCTGCCCAAACAGTGAGCGGAAGCGCAGTAGCCGCTGCGCCGACGACGGCCAGCGTTCAGAGCGCGGTCGCTTCAGCCGTTTTGGATGCATCCTCTGAGAACGCCGCCTCCGTGACGCTCCAACTCGCGCTGGGAACGCTCAAACTGGAGGGGACGGACCAGGCGCTGACCCAGGCTCAGGCGGCTGCGCTGTTAACCCTGTGGGATAGCTACGTCACCCTCAGCCAGAGCATGAGACCGGGCCAGGGCGGGCCAGGTCGGGGCGGCCCTGGCCAGGATCAAAACAATGCGACCCCCACGCCGTCCAGCGCCGAAACAGAGGCGCAGGCGCAGCTTGACGCCGTGATCGCCCAAATCCAGGCGGCGATGACGGCGGAGCAAATCCAGGCCATCGCCGACATGCAGATCACCCAAGAGACTGCCATGACGTATATGGAGGAACTGGGTATTACTATGGGCGGCCCCCAGCAAGGCGGCAATCCGCCTCAACAGGGAACTCCCCCGGCAGAAGGTACGCCGCCAGCAGGCGGCCCTGGCGGCGGGGGTGGGCCGCAAGGTGGGCAGCCCCCTAGCGGCGGCCAAGGACGGGGCGGCGGGCAAATGTCTGCTCCGCCCGGCGGCGGAGGGCGCGCCGGCGGCATGATGCCATCCGCGCTGCTCGATGCTCTGATCGAACTGCTGGAGACGAGAAGCGGCAACCAATCCACATCAACTACCGC
>CAZYPJ010000061.1:0-12958 GCA_964649365.1 uncultured Anaerolineales bacterium
CCAAGACCATGGAAGAGGCGGGCAAGATCGAATGGTACAAGATGTCGAGGATGTAGGGCAACGAGAGGCTGGGCAGCGTACCATATTGCGAACCGCCGCCAATAGGAAACCACTTCAATAAAAAGGCAAAAACATATATAAGAAGGAGACCGATGATATAAAATGGCACTGAGGACATCAAGAGGAATGGACTGAGCATGTAGCTGAACACTTTGGGTGTTTTAGGCCAACCTAACAATCCTCCAGCCAAGCTGCCCAGCGAAAAAGCGAGGAGAGTGGATACAAGAAGCAGGCCAATAGTCCACGGAAGAGCGATGCGGATGAGGTCAATGACTTTGGTGGGGTAGCTTGATAGCGAGTAGTTGAAATCAAAAGCGAACATGTTGCGCATATAGCGCACATACTGCACCCACAAAGGCTGATCGAGGCCAAACTCGGTGCGATACGCCTCGACCATCTGCCTGATGCCCTCAGCCTGCACGCCGCCGCCAGCCATGAGCATCATCATGCGCTCCATGACCGGGTCGCGCCCAGGCACAGCCTTGGGTAGGAAAAAGATGAGCGTCATTCCCACCCAAATGACCAGCAAGAATATAAGCAGTCTTCGAGCCACATAGCCGAGACTCATAGCACCCTCCTTTGTTCGACGCTTGACGATAACACAATGAGATCGCACGAACCGAACCTTCGGGCGGGGCGTTCGCTTATCAAGTTGCAGACAACCTTCGCAAGTATAACATGCGAAATCAATGGGCGCAAGGCCCGTTGCGTCTTGCCTCGGCCAAAAAGTGACATGGGAATTGTTGTGGTTAAGACAGATCGAGCGCTCGGCTGTAATGGCCGAGCGCTCGTGCGCGATGATCTCGGTTGTGTTGACCTCTTTCATCTGGTTTTTATCGAGATCAGGAGAGGGTTGGTCGCCGTGATCCCAATGCTTGCCTCTCGCAAGTTGCCCGAGAGAATCTTGTGTCAGATTCTGGTGATTCTCTGTTGGGGTCGGACGATTCAGAGGTCAAAATGGGTTCATCAGACCCCTATCGGTCGCACGTCATAGGCTATTGTCGTCAGGCCATGAGACCTACGAGCGGATCAGTTTATCGGGGCAACGAGTAGCCAATATCTCCTGCTATAGGGCAATCACTAGCCCGTTAGTTCTCGCGGATATTGCGAATCACTTCAAAGCGGGGAGTAGCCTGCCACCGTTCGAGATCGTTGCAGAGCGTCAACCCGTCTTCGTTGGCGGTATAGACACGAATCTGCGCCAGATCGTTGACGCCCAGCCCGGCCTCGGCGGCTACACGCAGGTAGATGAGTTTGCGAGGGTCAAAACCCATCAGGTAGCTGCCGACGGCATCTACGGCCACCATGTTAATGCCTACGATGACCAAGCCTAGAGGATTTTTCGTGCCTTGGTTGAAACCAGTGCCATCACGGCCCACCACGCCCTCTATGACATTCAGTTGGGGAGTGACGATTTTGGCCAGGTCGGCCAGGCGGCGGGCCAGACCCTCTTGCGAATGTTCGTGCATAGCCTCATCCATCCACTCTTGGCGTGGACGGGTAGTATCAATGCCCTCAAGGTTCATCTCTTCCAGGGCTTGGCTGCAATAATGCCGTTCCAACACATAGACCAGACCCTGTTGATTCTTCATGCAAAGCGTGGTAATGGATAGGTTGTGCGTCTTGAGCTTGGGCACATTGATATAAACCGTACCTGGTGCCACGGCTAGGCTGCTCACCAAGCGCGAGGTGTGCGCCAGGGGGTTGGGGATCGTCTTGCGGACGGTCGTCTCGCGGGTGGGGCAACCCAAATGCACTCCTGCTGCTTCAGCCATCTCGATATAGCCTGTATCGCGCCACGTGCAAGGTTTTTCATCGTTCTGATTGTACGGATCTTCAACGACGTGAATCTGATCGGACGCAGCGCCGTGGGCGCGCAAGTAACGCGCCATTCCGGCTATAAAGGCGGGATGGGTCGTGATGCCCGATTCGGGGTCCTTAAAGAACTCGCCTGCCGTGACGTTGGGTTTGAGCACAACAGGCTCGTGGTCCAGTTCGAGCCGTATGGCAGCCAGCGCCTCTTGAGCGGCGGCTTCGAAATCAGCCGATGAAGGGTCGGCGGGTACGGTTCGCTTGTAGATAAACACAGCTTGGGGATCTTGCAGGCGCAAATCAATTTTCATTGATGCTCCTGATCTTGCGGATTGCGGAGGCCGGGTATCGCGCTGATGCGCATATGCTTGTGCCCGGTCTTGCCATAGCGCAGCGCCTGCATCTCGGCAATGATCGCGATGGCGTTCGCGTCGGGGCTGGGGCCGCCGATCTCTAGCCCTACCGGGCAATGTATTACCGACCAGTCTATGCGTTCAGCCCCTAGCTCTTCGGCCAAGCGCGCCAACATGCTTTCCGCCTTGGAGCGTGAGCCAAGCACGCCCACATAACGCGGTTTGCAATCTGACGCCATGATCTGGCGTAGCGTTTCATAATCGTAGGCGTGGGAGGGGGTGACGATCAGATAATACGCCCCGGCGGGCAACGGGTTGTTCGCCAACACGGCAGCGTAATCTCCGATGATGACGCGATTGGCGCCTTCGATACCCTCGCCCATCTCGGGGCGATGATCCACTATCGTTACAAACAGGCGCATATCCTTGAGATGGCGGGCGATGGCGCGCCCCACATGCCCGGCGCCCAGAATGCAGATGTGCGCCGCATAGCCGAGGTAATCGAAAAACAAAGCTGCCTGCCCGCCGCAGACGGCGCCCAATGGTTCGGCGTTGCTGGCTTTGCCGCCCTCCATCAGCGAATAGCGCACGAGCTTGGATTGCCGCTGTTGCAGCACCTGAAGCGCCTGGGCGGTGGCCTGATACTCCAACTCGCCGCCGCCCACTGTGCCCAGTGTGTGACCGTCGGCGGTGACGAGCATCTTGGCCCCCAAAACGCCCGGCACAGAGCCTTCGCGTTCGACCACGGTGACTAGCACGGCCTCTTCGCCATGCGCCCTCAATTGGGCGATACGTTCGAATAGTTGATCCATGATCTCCGCCTTCGAGTGTGTTATGATGTAATCTTCAGAGCGCCCAGCCGAAAACTTGCGCTACAGCGCCTTGAATCTGCCCTTCGATCTGACCCCGAATGGATCGCCTAGCCCACGTCTTGCATCGTCGTGCGGCGCAAAACACATGCCTTGCCCGTTTCGGGTTAACTTTGACATCCACGATGTGGGCGCCAAAGATCCCGTTCCATTTGACGTTGTCGCAGTGTGTCATAATCTGCGATGGTGTCTATATCCCACAGGATGGCCTCATCGTCCACTGGCAAAGGCGTGAATCCGTGGCGCGCAACCACATCGCGCAGCGTCGCTGTTGCGGGCGCGCTTAGTATCTCGGGAATGAGGCGGCTGCTCAAGAGCATAGGATGCCCCTTGCGCCCTCCGAAGGTGGGTATCACAATATCCTGACTTGGCGGGGTTGTCAGCAATTGCTGGTACACTTTTGCGCTGACCAATGGGATATCGCCCGGCTGCAAGAAGAATCGCGACGCGCGTATCTGCGAGACGCCTGCCCGGACGGAGCTGTACATCCCCTCGGTATAGCTGTGGTTCAGCACACATTCGACCTTGTTATAGGCTGCCAACAATTCCTGTACGACCTCGGCTTGCCAGCCGACGACCACGACGATCCGTGACACAGAGGCGTACAACCCTGCGATGCTGTGCTCGATCACGGTTTTACCGCCCAGGGGCAGCGCCATCTTGTAACGTTCGCTTCGACTGGATAGCCCCGCTGCCAGGATAACGGCTTCTACTTGTTCGGTCATGCCTGCCCTTTCGCAAAAAACCGGCGCTTTTGAACAAAATCAAAGAAGGCGCCAGTTTTGAATAAGCTTTCGCTAAGCGGCTCCTCCTTTGCAAATACGGAGGCATGGCCGTTTCTCGCGATATCCTAAGACCCAGCATCCATGGATGATGGATAACACCTTCTTCGGCGTTCTCTTCAGGGACAACTGGGTTGAAGGAGCGTTTATGCAGCTACGCGCCACTATAGGCGTTTGCCTTAACTCCTGCAAACATGGCAGAGGGTGCGGCAGGGCGCGCTTTGACAAATCGCCGTACTGTGATATAATCCGTATCGTCGAAGAGCAAGTAAACTGGATGATTTCCGCCGCCCAGTCTTGTGACTGAGGCGGTTTCTTATTTCCCCTTCGCCCGATGTGTCTCCGCGGCTGTTCACCTCGGTCAAAATACCTGCCGCACCCCAGGAGTATATGCAATTCAATATGTTTGACCTCGATCCCCGCTTGCAGCGTAATCTGCGTGCGATGGGTTTTGAGCGCCCCACGCCCATTCAGAGCGCGACAATTCCTTCGGCCCTGGCCGGCCGCGACATCCTCGGTTCCGCTGAGACGGGCACCGGCAAGACGGCGGCGTACCTTTTGCCGCTGCTGCAAAGGCTGATCGCCTCATCGGGCGTGCGCCAGCCCCGCGCTCTCGTCGTCGTGCCCACCCGCGAGCTTGCGCTCCAGGTAGCCGATCACGCCATGAAACTGAGTCGTGGCCTATCCTTACGCATCGTCACCATCTATGGCGGCGTGGGCTATGGGCGGCAAGATGAGGCGCTGGATCGCGGCGCAGATGTCATTATCGCCACCCCCGGTCGTCTGCTGGATCAAATCTCCCGCCGACATATAGATTTCACGTCCTTGCAGATACTGGTGCTGGACGAAGCCGACCGAATGCTGGATATTGGCTTTTTGCCCGACATCCGCCGTATCGTGCGGCTCTTGCCGCGCGACCGGCAGACGATGCTGTTCTCGGCGACGCTGGAGCCGATTGTCGCTCTGGCCCGCGAAGTCACCTACGACGCCGTGCGTGTGCAAGCAGAAGAGACCGTCACGCCGACTGCGATCACCCAAGCGCTGTATCCGGTGCCAGAACATCTGAAGTTCGATTTGCTCTGCAAGTTGCTGGAGGACACGAGGCTGTACAGCGTCTTGATCTTTGCCCGCACTAAGCACCGCGCCGACCGTTTGGCGCGTAATCTGCAGCGCGCCAAAATCCCGGCTGCGGTCATACACGGCAATCGCTCGCAGAACCAACGAGTGGCCGCGTTAGAAGGCTTCCGAGAGGGGCGCACGCGGGTGCTCGTCGCCACCGACATTGCCGCGCGCGGCATTGATGTCGAGGGCATCACCCACGTGGTGAATTATGATGTGCCTTCCCAGCCGGAGGATTACGTGCATCGCATCGGGCGCACAGGTCGCGCCGCTGCAATTGGGGAGGCCTATACGCTGGCCACCCCTGAGGATTCGCAGATGATCCGCCGGATCGAATACATCCTGCAACACAAGATCGAGCGCCGCCAGATCGAAGGGCTGGATTATGACACGCCCTCCATCCACATGCCCACCCCTGAAGAGATTCGGCGCTACGTGGAGGCCAATCGGCGCAAGCCCAAGGCTGCATCGGCCACGAGCTGATGAGCCTCGTGCAAAGCTTATGAACGAACCTCCCTTCAGCAATCTGGAGGGAGGTTCGCTTTTGTTCCGTATCCTGTTCAGGTCACGCAAGCAACGGTTCACACATCAAGCTCAATCGCTCGTGATGACCCGGACGACCTTGACATCCGGTTCGACCCAGATGCCAGCGTCAATCTCGTCGCCGTTGCGTCGACGGGCGACCACGAAATTGCCGTTGGCGTCGAAATATCCTTCATCCACAGTGACGTAATGTCCCTGGCGATCTATGTGCAAGTCGCGGATCAAGGTGTAGCTGGCCATAGATTGCCAGCTCCCTTTGGGGCAAAGGTGTAATTGGTATGCCCCGCCCACCAAGTAGAACTCGTTTTTACTCGCCTGGAACAGCAGGCCGCGCCCACGCGGGATAGTGGGGTCCCATTGACGCCGAGGATTGATCGCCGGATGGCGCCAGTCGCGGTTCACAAAACCTGGCGCGCCATAGCCGAACGTCACCACGCCCAGCCAACCCTCCAGGTCGAGGAATTGCTCGCCCTGGTTTTCCTCTTGCACAATGGCGCGGACTCTGTCGGTTCCTTGATACTTGAGCAAGAGCGGGATTGCCTCGGCCACGCAGCGAAAGCTGTCCACCAATTGGACCGCGGGCGGCGCGATCTCGCCGTCAGACCCCAAGATATGCTCGACCCCAAAGCAAGCATAACCGATGGCATTGTATTTGGCCAGAGCGTACATCATTAGCCAGGCGTTGGAGCCAAGCCAGGCCGATTCGGGCACAAAGAGAGGGTTATCCTCGCGCGCATAGATCGCGCAGATATCTCGATAGCCTGCCGAATCCTGGATATAGATGTCGGGGGCGATCAAGTCGAGGTTGGGGGTAGTCCATTTGTAAATGTCCAGTGTCCGCCCTACAGCGCCGCCCGAGGGGTAATCCCCAGCGAGGCGAAAGAATTGCTCGCCCAGCCACACGTTCACGTACATGGGCAACTTGTAAGCGGCTTTGCCTTCCGCCGCGATGCTATCAATATAGTGCGCGATGGTCCAGGCGTTCAAGAATTCGCCCGCATACGCGCCAAAAAGCTCGGGCCAGTTCCCCGATGGCTTGGCGCCAGCGGCTTGCCAGGCGGCATAGATCGGGCTGGAAGGGTCGGATGACATAACCCTGACCAACGCCGCCGGTACGGGGCTGTTGAAAATTGCCTCAGCTTCTACGCCATAGTCGCGGTCGCTCCACAACGTGCCCGGCTCGTTCTGCACCTGGATGGCGATCACAGCTTTATCGGCGTCGTGCGCTTTGAGATAGCTCATCAGGCGCACGAAAGCTTTGGCGTCGGCGTCGCGATTGGCTTGGCAATAGGGCGAAAGCCCCCAGATAGGCGCGCCGAGGGCGTTGATCACACGCTTGAAGCGTTTCTGATCGTTTTTGACCCACGTGGGCGTGTAATCCATATCGCCGTTCTTCCAACTGGCGAACCACAGCAACACCAGCTTGAGCTGGTATTCGCGCGCTAGCGCCAACAGCGCATCAACGCCGGAGAAATCAAAAGTTCCCTCGGCAGGCTCGATCTGTTCCCAATAGACCGGGATTTCAAGAGTGTTGCCGTGCATCATTTTGACCACGCGGAAGGCCGTCTCAGCTTCCTCGCGGTTGTAGCCGCTCGAGTTCTTGGATTGGCCGCCCAGTGGGAAGAAAGGCTTGCCGTCCACTTGGAATACGCGTTTGATCTGACCCATGCTCAACTCCTTAGCTTATCAGGATACGAACCGACGCCATGGTCGGCCATGTTGGGGACAATCTGCGCGTAAGCGCAGACTATCTTGCGAATGCGCAAATGCTACTTCAGCCTTTAACGCCCGTGAGAGTGATGCCCTCGATAAATGTCCGCTGGGTAAAAAAGTACAAGACCAAAATAGGCGCAATTGTTACTGTGCTCGCGGCCATCAGATAGGGCCAAATATAGGGCATGGTCATCACGTTATTGGCTGCAACGCGCAACTGTTGTAGGGCCAATGCCAAAGGATAGCATTCGGCCTTGTTAATGTAAAGCAGCGGCCCCAGATAGTCGTTCCACGACCACATGATAGAGAATAGAGCTACCACTGCTAAGGCCGGGCGCGCTAGCGGCAAAAAGATGGACCAGAGTGTGCGCAGTTCATTACAACCGTCGATATTGGCGGCGTCAGAAAGATCCTGCGGGATGGTTAAGAAGAATTGACGTAATAGAAAAATAAAATAGGCGTTGCCGAAAAAAGAAGGGATAGTAAGTGGTTTAAACGAATTGATCCAATTTAATTTACGAAAAACAATAAAAAGTGGGATCATACGCACCTGAAATGGGATCATCATCGTAGCAATGCAAATAGCAAAAAATAGATCACGCAGTGACCATCGCACGCGCGCGAACCCATAGGCTGATACTACGCACGAGAACAACGTACCGATTGCAACAGGGATGACAATTTGTAGAGTATTCAGAAAATACAAGCCGAACGGCAGATAAGTTAGCGCTTCAGGGAAGTTGCGCCAACGTGCAGGGATAGGGATCCAGACTGGTGGGATGGCGTAGGTCTGTACATCGTTTTTTAACGCCGAAGAAAGCATCCACAAGAAAGGCATCGCAAAAGCTAGTGAAAGAACGACTAATACCGTATAAAGCACGATCTGACCGAGTAAGCTCGGTTCCATTCCGCCTCTCCAGCGCCGCCGATTTGTGTGAACGATAGTTGTACTCATCGCGTTTTGACTCCTTTGCAGTTAACTTTTCCTAATCTGCAGCGCCTCCGTAATAGACCCAGCGGGCTGATGTGCGAAACATAAGAACCGTAAAAACCATGATTACGATGAACATAATCCATGCGATAGCTGAGGCGTAGCCCATTTGGAACAGTGTGAAACCGGTGCGATAGAGATAAACACCGATAAACTCGCTTGCTCGGTTAGGTCCCCCCTCTGTGAGTAGCCACGGGAAGACGAATTGTTGGAAGGCGTTGATGAATCCCGTGATTAGTACAAACAAAATGGAGGGTGTACACATCGGGATAGTGATATTCCAGAATCGTGACCAACGCCCGGCGCCATCCACCGTCGCCGCCTCGTATAGAGTTCGCGGCACATCTTGAAGGGCAGCTAAAAAAATCACAATAGCACTGCCTTGGCTCCAACAATGGATCATAATCAGGGACGGTTTGACTAGCTGAGGTGAAGATAGAAAAGGAATGGCTGTGTATCCCATGGCTTTTAAGGCAGCGTCAATTGCGCCATATTGTGCATTGAGAACCCATAACCAAACCATTGCAGAAGCTACGGCAGGAACGATGGATGGAATAAAAAAAATCGTTCTAAATAAAGGGCGAAACTTGATCTCATTGTTTAGCAATGAAGCGAGTAAAAATGCTGATATTAAACCAAGTGGAACAGCTAGAAATACATAATAGGCTGTATTATAAACTACTGTTCCGAACACTTTATCATCAAAAAATAGCTTGATATAATTATCAAAGCCGATGAACTTGGGCTTTCGAATCACATCATAACGCATGAAGCTATAGTATAAGGACGCTCCAACAGGGTAGATCGTGAAAAGAAGAAACCCTATTAGCCATGGGGAAACAAACGCTAGGCCTTTGAGGTTGGCCATAAAAACCTTGCGTATCACAATAGCCCTTCGCGATATCTGACCAGTTGCAGAGCGTGTGAGTGTCGTCATGTGCGAACGCCCCCATTATTCTATAGACTGCTAACACTTTTAAGATACCGGTGACGGATAACCCGTCACCGGTATCGAAAGGTTTGTTATCCGGCCAAGACGTCAGCAAGAGCCTTCTCACACTCTTGTTGCATTTCGGTCACAGCAGCTTCAGCAGTCATTTCGCCAAAATACACTTTCTCGCGCAGGCGATACCACGTATCAGCGACAAAGCTGGTGATCGGATCTACAGCAATAGCGCCCAGCTCATCGGCCTCGACGACCGATTTGACATACCAATCGAGGCCGGGGTAACGGCTGACATCCTTAGCGGCAAGATAACTTTTGCGCGCGGGCAACCAAGCGCGCTGCTCAAAGATCCAGTCCGCTGCCTCAGGGGTAGTAAACAGCTCAGCCGCTTTATACATCAAGTCAGGGTTGACTGCAACGGTAGGAAGCACCACATAATGGCCGCCAGCCACTTGGATTTTCTTTCCTTTGCGAGCATCAGGCACGGGTAGCCAGGTGTACATTTTAGGCCGCTCGGGGTTGTTCTTGAAGCAGCCGCCGGGATTCCAGTAACCATCAATAATCATAACCTGAATGCCCTGACGGAAAGCTGGTCCCCAGTTCGTGAAGGCCTGTCGAAAGCCTGCTACCTTCTCAGGGCCCATATGCTTGTAGAACTCTGTCAGCACTTTCCAAGCATCAACCATCTCGGGGACATCGATATTATGCTTTTGCGCCACTTCATCCCAATACTTGAAGCCCCAAGAGGCGGGGATCATCCAGGGATTGCCATAACCCACCGAGCCACCCATGTTTTCGTATGGGTTCAGGCCCATGACTTCAATGTTGCCTGCTGCATCAAACTTGGTGACCTTCTTGTGTGCTTCGAAAACCTCAGCCCAGGTTTGTGGTAACTTGTTCGCATCAAGCCCGGCTTCTTCCCAGCGGATTTTGTCGATGCACAGGGCATAACGGACGAAACACTCGCAAGCGGGCACACCCCAGAAATCACCCTTATATTGAGCGCCCGTCCAGTTGGCCTCAATAAAATCGTCTTGTTTGATGGTGGGGCTGGCGTTGATATAGTCCGTTACGGGGAGCACGGCGCCACGTGCATAAAGCTCGGGATAGGGTAGGTTGCTGGCGCCATCGGGGCCGCTGCCGGATGCGACGGCGGTCATCAGTTTTTGCATATCCATCGAGGGTGTGACGGAGAGTTTGACATCTCCCATAGCGTCTTTGAACCACTGCAGCTCGTTCATGTCATTGAACGTCTTGGCGGCGTCGGCGCCCCAGGCCATCCAGTATTGAAGCGTTACTGTGCCCGCGTTGGCTGGCTGGGCAGTAACGATCTTTTCAACCTGTTTCTCGACGACCTTGGTTACCTCTTTTTCTTTTTCGACGACGACTGTCTGTTTAACTACCTTCTCTACTTCTTTCTCGACGACAACTGTCTCTTTGATGACCTTGGGTGCACAACCTGCTAGCAGAGCGCCAGCTGTTCCGATCGCAACATTCTTCAGAAGTGTACGACGACCAATTATCTTTGCCATTTCTCCTCCTTCATGGTATCGGTTCATAAAACCTATTTCGAACTTGCTCAAAAATTATCCTTTCACCGATTTAGTGATTTTTATTTTCTATTCTCTCCTTTCTTTTAAGTCAATGACTAGATTATTTCAACTATATTTCGTCAATCGCATCGCCGATATTTAGTTTTGGTATGGTGAACTGTGGTTTATGAACCGCGTTCGGCTAAGCCTGGAAATTGACATTACGTAGCACATCCCAATGAGGCACACGGTGAGCGTGGCCTATTGAGTATGATCAGCACGTCGGTCCAGCTTGCCGTAGCGAATGGAGTCGCGAAACGCAGCACGGTTACACAGGATCGCGATTCTTGCAGAGCCCTCGGCAACTACATCGCTCCGAGCGATGAAGCAAAGGATGCGACAAGAGAACGATCTCGTGACAGGTTTCAAGGGGCTGCAAGGCTCACGAAGGCGAGCGCCAAAACAATCCCAAATGGAGTTTGGTATATGATCTATCATCTACCATCTACCGACAATATACACGAAGAGCATACTGATGTCAATAGCTTTCGACCCAAATTGCAGAACAGACTTGTTGAGGATTGCTCAGCCCACGCACTGAAGTAGGTAATCAGGACGTCGAGATAGTAAGACCGGCGACCACAAGCAGCGCCGTATTCCCAATAGTCGGTGACATTGTTGATGAATGTTGCCAGATCGTCGTCCTGATCGCCCAAACAGGCACAAAGCCTATTGACACTGTGCTGCTCTTGGTATATATTACTGGTAGATGGTAGATGGTAGATGGTAGATGGTAGATGGTAGATCATATACCAAACTCATTTCCTCTGCCAAGTAAGTGCCTGGTGCCTTTCCCGAAATTACTGGCTTCTCACATATGCTGACACAGCACACATTGGAGATAGCGTTTCTGGCACACACCAAGCTTATCAGTTTGTACTGCCTTGTATGATCCTAGTATTTTTCTGAGGTCAGAAAGCCCAAGTGGGTGCGATTTTGAAGCGTTGAAACGATGCACTTGTAGCAACGAGTAAACACCAAACGATGCAGCGGAGAAGGAGCAACGCATGTTTCTGGGAATGGCTTATCATCCCGAGTATTGGCCGTCAGAGCGGTGGCCAATAGATGCCAAGCTGATGCGCGAGGCAAACATTCAGGTTGTACGTACCGGCGAGTTTTCATGGGATCGTTTCGAGCCGAGTGAGGGGCAGTTTGACTTTTCCTGGATGGATGTTGCTGTGAATATTCTGGCCAACGAAGGCATCAAGACGATCATGTGTACACCGACAGCCGCCCCTCCGTCATGGCTCATGCATCAGCACCCCGAGATTCAGCCCATCGATGCCAATGGGCTTATTTCCCGGCGTACAGGACGGAGGCGGCACTATTGTTGCAATGTTCCTGCTTTTCAAGAGGCCACACGACGAATCGTCACGGCTATGGCCGAACACTATGGCAGTAATCCTAACATCGTCGGTTGGCAAATAGACAATGAGTTGGCCGATATTTATTGGCTCGATAAAGGCCGCTGCTATTGCGAATCGTGCCGCAAAGGATTTATCGCCTGGATTAAGGCCAAGTACGATACACTGGATGCGCTGAACAAAGCATGGGGGACTGTTTTTTGGAGCCAGGAATACACCGATTGGGATCAAATGGTGCTGCCGAGCCGAGGCACTGCAGGGGAGGGATCCAGTCCAAGTCATGTGCTCGACTTTTACCGCTTCTATTCGGATTCCTGGGCTGCTTATATCAAGCTGCAAGCCGGTATTCTCAGGACGCGAGCGCAAGGCCAATGGGTTTCGACCAATTTTGCAGGAGGTACGATTCGCGAGATTGTAGGAACCGAAGACGATGCTCTACATCGGGCGGCGGCGTGCGCCTGGTTTCCTTGTATCGTGGATTGGAAAAAAGCCTCACAGAGCCTGGACTTTCCGGCCTGGAGTTCGCACCTTCCAGGTATGATCGCAGCATTGTGCGATGACTATCTCCGGGGTATCAGAGAAGATGGCAAATTCGCAGTGCTTGAAGGGGGCGGAAATCGGTTGAATTGCTATCAACTCTTTGCCAGAGGTGGCATGGGTGTAGCCCCCTTCACATGGCGCGCACCGCTCTTTGGAGCAGAATCGGGGGTGGATTGAGATGTTGGATCATCAGGGAAGAAAAACCTTGGTTTATGATGAGATCGCCCAGATGTTTGGAGAGCTAACTCACCTGGCAAGCGTTATAGACGCTACC
>CAZYPJ010000061.1:12968-16013 GCA_964649365.1 uncultured Anaerolineales bacterium
AGTTTGTGGCTACTGGCGCTATCCTGAATTCGGACGACATCGGCTGGGCGTGGAACTATGCCGTTTCGATCAACTTGCGAGCGGTGCTGGACAAGTATGACATCTCGGCGCAAGGGAGATTGTTGAAATGGTACGCGCCGCTTTACAAAGCCAAGATCTCGGTAGATATCCTTGATCCTCTGCGCGATTTATCGGCTTATAAGGTCGTTTTTGCTCCTAATCTCTATCTCATCACCCCCGAAATTGTGGAGAAACTCAAATGCTATGTTCGCAACGGCGGCCTGCTCATCGTAGGCCCTAAAGCGGCTCTGAAAAACTGGGACAATGTTTTCTACGACGACCTCCCACCATGTCAGGGGATGTCTGAAGTATTAGGAACGGCTGTCAAGATTTCACCTTTCCGACGCAGTACATCTATCAAGCCAATTGTCATGTCGAAAGAATCGCCCTTTGCTGGTGGTATGCGTTTTGCGAACGAGGGTATGTCCGATAATTTGGAGCCTGTTCAGTCTCAAACTATTGCGTGGCACGAAGGAGGGGAAGTCGCTGTTACCCTGAACCACTATGGCGCTGGTTTGGCCATGCACATGGGTTGCGAGCCAGAGGAGACTTTCTATTGCAGTATCATCGAGTGGCTGGTGAGCATAGGGAAACTAACCCCGATACTCAAAACAGATGCGGACGTGGAGATCACGATGCGGGAAGGCGGCGGTCACAAACTTATCTTTGTTCTCAATCACAACACGGAACCAGCACAGATTGTCCTTGAGAAAGGATATCGCGAGTTGATAACCGATCAAGCCGTTTCGGGCGTTCTGGTGGTAGAGGGGCGAGGGGTCAGAATCCTATCTGAGAAAGCAGGCTAATGCGCCGACTAGGCGCGCTCGTTCAAAATATGCGCTGATCCGTCGAGAGATGAAACGGGCGCTCGCTTCAGAGTTTCCGAGATTGGCTAGCTTCGCGTCGAATCTGCCAGCCTCGGATCTAGCGTGTTGACAAAAAGCGGCAAACCTGCTAGAAAGAGTTTTGCCCCAGCGATTGCGAGCGATTGTACGTTGCCGCACGTTTTGCGGTGGACATGCGCTGTGGCTTAGCGTCGGTTATTTCTAGTCTGAGATACTTTGGTGAGTCTTTCAAGACAGAGCAACGGGCTAAAACGTAAAGGAAACGGATGAAATGATTTATGGTGAGATACGGGCTCTACGTGCTATGCAAGAGCAGAGCCTGGATCTGAAGCGTAATCTGCTAAAAGATCAAGCAGCAGAGGTTCTGCGCGATTATATCAGTGACGGACGCCTGCCCGAAGGTTCCAAAGTGACCGAGCGCGACATTGCCAATCTGCTAGGCAGTGGTCGCGCGCCTGCGCGCGACGCCTTGATGGCGCTTGAAGCCGAAGGACTGGTTGTATCCCGGCCGGATGGGCGCTATGTTTTCGAATTGACCGATGATGATGCCTGCGAGATCACCGAGATTCGAATTGTGCTGGAACGATTGGCTATCGAACGCGCCGCCGCGAATATAAGCGAGGATGACCGGGTAGTTCTGTACGGCCTGCTCCACCAAATGGAAGAGGCCGCAGCCAACGGCGATTCAGCGGCCTTTGCCAAGCACGATATTGCCTTGCACCGAACGATTTGGCGGCAAGCGCAAAGTCCGAACCTGCTGCGAATATTAGGATCGGTGTTGGGGACGATCTTTATACTTACTGAACGCTATGTAACCGCCGGGGGTTATAATTTTGAACACTCTCTCAAAACACATCGCGAGTTGCTAGATTCTCTCTGCGCCGGCGATGGCGTCGCTGCGGCGAATATAATGGAAAAGCAACATATGGGGACGCTTACAGAGATTCGCAAAGGGCGCCACCTCGGCAAGAACCGCTAGTATTTGCGCCTCAGATGCTATCGCGGTCAGCCTGTGAACTATGGATGCCAGATTTCGAGATTGGGCGCTCCCCAACATCGGTAGCCCATCTCACGGGCCATTACGGCCAACCCCTCGGTCTCGACCAGGTATTTGAGTGGAAACGTGGGAAAGCTTAGCCCCTCTCGATGAATATCGGCCCTGATGAGCAACATCGTGCCCCCCACAGCATCTACCTCCACCAGATCATGTTGGCGCAAGTCGGATAGATAGAATCGCCCATAGCCGTGCGGCGGCAACAAGATGCCGTTGAGAATGTAGAGCGACCAGTCGAGGTTCTCGGCTCCGGGCTTGAGCTTGAATGTGTTATAGTCAAAAGTTAACCCAGTGGATAGCTGTAAGCAATTGGGCACGATGATATCTTTCTGGGTCGCCAGCAGGCGCTCGATAATATCATTTGGCCAGCGCGCTACATCCACATCTACCCAGAGTACCCAGTCTTCGTCTGCGAGCGCCCGGGCCAGCAAATAGTTGCGGCTCTTGGCCAGGATGGCCCGACGGCGGTACTGCTCGCTGGCTTGCCAACGCGGTCCCGTCATCCGATAGGCATAGTCGCGCTTGAACAAGACAACGCGAGCGAACTCGGTCTGCAACACGGGCAACTGCTCGGCGATCAAATCGTAGGTTCTATCGAGGCTATCGCTTTCCAAAAAACCGAGCGACAGTCGGTCGTGAGGATAGGTGAGGGTGCGCAACTTGTTCCAAAAGTTGGGCAGGAAAGGCGCCGCATCCTTGACGGGCGTCAGGATGAGAACCTTTGGCATAGCGGCGGGCGATGAGCTTGCGCTCGTAGCATTAGGTGCGCTTGTCATAACCTTTGCCCCGTTTTTTGTCGCGATGCTGGCTGTCTGGGCGTCTTCTTGCTTCTCCCATCGTTGCGGTTTGGTCCCCACGCCAGGCCTGCTGTCCCAGGAGGCCAAATCTTCTTGTATCTGCTCCTGGATTTGCTGCAACATGACCTCATACGTTTCATCCTCGAAGCGTTGCGTCGCCGCTTGCCAAAGCTCCTCCCAATGCGTCTCGGAAAACGTATTCGCGCCATGAAAGGTGTAAACATAGAGTTGCGGGTAATCCAGCGTCGCGAGTCGCCCCTGGGCCAGGAAGCGCGCGACGCCGGGTGTG
>CAZYPJ010000062.1:0-15710 GCA_964649365.1 uncultured Anaerolineales bacterium
GCGGCGGTTGTATTATTCGCAGGGACATCTTGCGCCTCGATCACCAAGAGCGCCGATGTAGAAACCGTTTCTTCAGCGAGTGCGACATATACGCCATCGCCGGCGCAACCTATGATGTCCGCATTGCCATCGCCGCTAACATCAGCCACAAAACGCGGATATTGGTTCTGATTTGCCCAACCACCCGCCGATATACCAAAATCCGCGAGCCAGAGCGATGCTGCCTCCAAGCTTGAGCCGGTACCAAGAGCTACCATAACCCCGTCGTTCCCAAACCCTATCACATCCCCTTTGCCGTCGCCGTTTGCATCGCCTGCAGCGCGAGGATAGGTATTGTAATTGATCCATCCTTGTGAGACGCCAAAATTGCCTAGCCACATGGTAGGCGCGGCAAAACTAGATCCTGTCGAGAGGGCCACATATACTCCCTTACTGCCAAAGCCCACGATATCGGCCTTGCCATCGTTGTTCATGTCAGTCAGCATACGTGGGTAGACGTTCTGATTTGTCCATCCCCCGGCGTTGACGCCAAAACCAGCAATCCAGGAAGTTGCCGCGCCAAAACCTGCGCCGTTCGAGAGCGCCACATACGTTGCCTTGTTGCCAAAACCAACGATATCGTCTTTTCCGTCGCCATTCACATCGGCAACCATTCTCGGAAAAGTGTTTTGATTCGTCCAGCCGCCGGCAGACACGCCAAAGTTATTAGCCCAAATTGTTGAAGCGGCAAAGCGCGCACCGTTTGAGAGAGAGACATAAGTTCCTTTGTTGCCAAAGGCTATGATATCGTCCTTGCCGTCGCCATTCACATCGCCTAGGATACGCGGATAGAGGTCTTGACTCGTCCACCCGCCCGCATTAGGACCATAGGCAGCGATCCAGCTTGTGGGGCCGTTAAAGCCTGCGCCATTGGAGAGCGAGACGTAGGTCGCTTTATTGCCAAACCCTACGACATCCGCTTTACCGTCGCCGTTTACATCGCCCATCGTTCGGGGGTACAGATCTATGTTTGTCCAGCCGCCGGCGTTTACGCCAAAGTTGTTGATCCACTTGGTGCGATTAGCGAAACGGGTCACTTCCATGCGTCCAGGCTCGATGTAATCGTACATCACCCAGGCTTCCCAAGCATCTTGCTGCACGAAATCATAGGAGAGGTAACAATAGCCGTTGCGCGCCCAGCCTGCTCCCCACGAGTTGACGGTGTAGAATCCACCAACAGAATCATCATAGCCTACTACCATCATGGCATGCCCGCCGTAAAAGGTCTCGCCATCGGTATGACGAGGTATCACAGGATTCTGATAGGAAGCGCTATAGAAGCTGCTGTAGACTGGGACGGCGATGGCAAACGGCTCGCCATTGGCCAATAACGTCTTGAGCGCATTGAGATCGGCAGCGCCCTGTTGGGAAAAGATAGCGCCGTAGTTTTCGGCGCGATACTGCAAAGCCTCATCTTTGACAGCTTGCGAGGGTTGGGTGCAAGTATCTGAGACGCTATAGGGGAAACTGGCCAACGGCGCAGCTCCTTTGCTCTTTAGGATGGTAAACGCATTATAGTAGCTCATCCCAGCGTCGCGCGAGCAATTGGATGTGGAGCGCTGATTGTAGATCCAAGCGGGGCTAAATTGATGCGCCGAGGTCGTTATGCCCCATTCGCGCTCGCGATTCTCTTGCAATGTCTTGTAATAATAAGCTGTGGACCAACCAACACAGCTCCCCTGCGATCCCTGGTTCCCGACGGGAGGCAACCCGGCGCTGAGATCTACGCGGCTCGGAATGCTTTGCAGCGAGCGCGTCATCTGACTCACATCCACTCTGGGGAGATCGCCTTCTGAGGGTACCAAACCCAGTGAATATTGTTTCCATTCGGCTGGCGGCTCTGCCGCTGGCTCTTCGGCTGCTGCTGCAGCGGGCATGATGAATGATAGAACCAAAACCAGTAGTGCAGCTATTGTCAGAACGCTACGCAATCGTTTCATCTCTACCTCAACCGCCTCGTAAGCTACCAATAGTTTGTGTAGCTTTAGGATAGCACCGCTAGGAGGTCAGTTGGGTAAATAGGTCATTAAATTCCACTAAAGTAGATGTTAATGTTACGTAAGGATGGGAAGGCTCCGCCTTTACGCGGCAACGAAAAACCAGCCCAAGTCAGTCGCAGCCTACTTGGGCTGGCTGCATTAACGGATCGGCAGGTGTTCACCAAGTGTAACGCACAGTGTATTCCAGGCGCGCTTCGCTATCGGGCTGAACCTCGACATTATAGCGCAGGGTGTGGGCATCGAGCAGTTCGTAAGGGACGCTGCTCGATACCATTTTGGCCTCGGAAGCGCGGAAGAGGTGCTCGATGACGCGCACCGCCGTAGCTTCGGATTTATGGTTACGCAGAACGATAGCGTAGCTTTCTTCTGCGCTGCGCTCGCTGAGTTTGACAAACTGGGTCTGGGTGCGTTCGCCGACAATGTCAAAGGCCTCACCAAGTAATAGAGAAACGGATTCGTCTTTTGGCGTATGCTGGATAGTATCTTCGCCGACTAACTCGGCGCCGCCGTCTGTATCTTCTTTATAGACGCGCACCACGCCGCGAGGTAACGGCGCACCCAGGCCACTTGGCGCATCATTCTTGAATTCCACACGCACTTGGACCTTTTTGTCGCCGGCTACGCCATAGCTTGGGTCGGTAATGACATTGTAGGGGTAGTAATCGGGCGACGGCTCATACACAAACACTTTTTCGGCAGCGACTTGGGGCGCGACAATGAACTCGATTTGTTTGGTCTGGCGGTCGAGCACGGTGACGGGGCGGGCGACCTCGTAAAGGTGGTACTCGAAAAAGGCGCGCTCCTCTACCTGTGGCTCATCGCCGCCAGTGACCAGATCTTTAGCCATTGTCAGCGAGGCAGCCTGTGGAGCGCGGTTGATGTCGCCAGCGACAAGCTTGAGTTTGGCATTCTGAAACGCAGCGCCGCTTTGATTGTCGAGCGTCACCCAACCCGTCAATGACAACGATTTGTCGTCGGGGGCCAACATACCAATATAGTTCGCTTGCCAGTTGATCCCGTTCGTCAGATAGGTGACGCGCACATCTTGCACCCCCGTTTGGGCGGCGCGCAGCAACCAGACCAGCGACGGCTTGGTGATAAGGCCCTCAGGCAGTTGGGGAAACGAGAACTCTTGAACGTAGTCTAGCTTGACAACCTTGACGCCTTCTGTGGTCGCCAAGATCACATCGTCCTCGCCAGAAAGCAGCGTGCCGGTATAGACGCGACCCTCTTTGGTGCTCAACGCGATTTGCTGATCTGTATATTTCTCCAGCAACTTGGCGCTGTTGACAAGGTCGTACTCATAGTTCTGTTCGAGTACGGCCATGCCTTCGGGATCAGTCAGTGAGACGATGTGTACGCTCTCGGGCTGGATTTGCGCGGCGACATCGGAGTAGCGCACGATATTGTCGCCCTGCACCAGATCGAGCGCGCGCACTTCTTTGACCAGCCCCAAGTTTTGGTTATAGACCGTCAATTCTACCCGTTTGCTGGCGTTGACATCGGGCAGAGTCGCGATATCTGGGGCGGTTTCAGAGGGCGTGATGCTTGCGCTCATCGCAAGCGTTGGGCTGGGCGTCACTGTAGTTGTCAGCAACAGCGTCTCGGTGACTTGGGGCGTCGCCGTTATGACGAGTGGTGTGGCAGCGATGGTGGATAAAGCTGGCGTCATCGTAGGCGATGCTGTTGGTCGCGTGGGGGTGGGCGGCGGCAATGCCTCGGTTTCCGTGGGCGATGGCGCAGGTAAAGTCGTCTCGGTTATCTCGGGTGTGGGGGATGTGGTTGGCGTGCTCTGTTGCGCCGCCGAAGAGACCGTAAGGGCGAGGATCAATACCAGCGACGCAATAGTCCATCCAGCCGGATAAAGTCGTTTGTTAAGCATAGGTATGCTCCTTTCAGCCAGCCAGAGAAATGCAGCCGCTCGACCGCATTATATCGCCTACTGAATGGGTTGACAATGATAACCGCCTCGCACTCAGCAGCGCGAGGCGGCTACAGGACTGTGATGACCGATGCGGTAATCAGATACCCAAGAAGCGCATGGTGAGTATAGAAACCGCTACGCCGGCCACGCCGCCAGCGACAGTTTGCATCACTGTGTGCGCCCCGACCTTGACTCTGGCCCAGGCGACCAGCGGAATCAGCAACAATACCGGCGACGCCCCCAGGCCTAGCGTAGAGGTAATGAGCGTTGTACTGACCGCCACTGTCGAAACGTGTTGACTGATCTTCCATCGCCAAGTCACCATGATATTGAACAGCGAGAGGATCAGCCCACTGGCAAAGCCGATCAACAACAAACGCGGTCCTTTGAGCGCCACCATGACTACCAAAGGCAAGACCAGCGCCGCTACCGTTGGCAAGAGGAGCGAGGCCTGCATACGCTCTTCGCGTCGGGTGACGTGCCAGTCGCTGATGCCGCCGCGCTTGAGAGCGCGATAGAATGCAGCCAGCGGCAAGGTAATGGAAAATAGTCCTACACCCGCCGCCCATATCAAGCCCCGTTTCCAAGAGACAGGATCGGCCAGGCCTAACACTAGCAGTAGCGGCGCGGCGACGTATTGCGGACTGAGAAAGCGCGACAATATCTTGGCTGTTCGTTGCGACCAATTGATCTCGCTAACGATAGTGCCAACGACGATGAGCACTCCGCCGGCGACGTTTTGGCCCGTCATCAGGTCGCCGGCCAGAAGTACGCCGAAAATTGCTGCAAAGACCGGCTCGCCAGCAAAGATCAGCGCGGTATGGGTGGGGGTAGTGAAACGTTGCATCGCCGTTTGCAACCCAAAAGCGACTGCGGTAGCCAAGATGCCGGTGAACCCCGCCGCAAACCATGCAGAAGGCGATGGTGCAGGCCAAGGACGCACCGTGAAGAGGCTGATGGCGCCGCTTACCACGCTAACGGTGGCCACCTGCACAATGGTGAGCGCCAGCGGATCCAGCTTGGGCGCAAAATGGCTGACGGCCACGATATGGAGCGCGAACGACAGGGCGCACAACAACACGAGTAGATCGCCGCGAGCCACCACTAAGCCCTGATCGAGCGTCAAAAGGGCCAGCCCAACAGTGGCGAGACAAACGCCGATAATGGACTCGATGCCCGGCATCTGACGCAACAGCAGAGTGGCTAACAGCGGAACCAGCACCACCGAAAGCCCTGTGATGAATCCCGTTTTGGAAGCGCTGGTGTATTGCAGACCTAATGTCTGAAAGGCATAGCCTGCTAATAAGCACAGTCCGATGAGCGCGCCCGCCGCCGCGCCTCTCCATCCCAAAGAGGGCAATCGCTTCCAACCGATTGCCAATAGGGCCAGTGTGGCCAATCCGAACCGAATGGCCAGAAACGGAAATACGGGGTAGGATGAAACGGCATCCTTGACCATTACAAACGTGCTGCCCCAGATCAAGGTCACCAGCAGCAAAAGAATATCGGCCCATAGCTGTCGGTGTTTCATGTGTTCCATGCGCAACTCCACTAACTTTTCAGTTCGTTCCGAACGGTTTCGTACAGGCTCTCGGCTTTTAGCTCGGCCAACGTATAACAAGGAGCGTCGAGCTGGTCGGCCAGTTCCTGCGCCAGGCCGCGATCCAACGATTCGTGTTCGGTGTTGATGACCAGCGCGCGCACTTTTTTCTCGGCAAAGAGGCCGGCAATAAGCAACGCTTCTTCGCGCGGCGGCATGCCAGTCATCGAAACATTGCCCGCGCCGTCGGTGAGTAAGATCATCAGTGGCAAGATGTCGTGCTGTTGGTTCTTTTCCTGCTCGATGGTCTGAAACGCCAGGAGCAAACCAGCCGAAAGGGGCGTTTTGCCGCCGACGGGGATGTCGCGCAGCGCCTGTTGGGCCATCTCGACGCTCGACGTGGGGGGCAAGACGACATTGGCCTGGTCGCGCTGGAACGAGATCATGCAGACACGGTCGCGCTTTTGATAGGCATCCACCAACAGGGAAAGAATCGCGCCTTTGGTAGCCTCCATGCGTTCAGCGGCGGCCATAGACCAACTCGCATCCACCGTAAACACGATCAAGTTGGCGGCCTTGCGGACGCGAATCTTGCGTTGAAGGTCATCGTCGCGGATGGCTACCGCTGTGTGCGGCGACTGACGTTGAATCTGGAAGGGGGCCGCCTGGCGGATGGTGGCGTCGAGGGCGATGTCTTGATATTCGCCCTGCGCCGGACGGGCATAGATGTAGCGTCCGCGCTTGCGCGTGGTAATCGTATAGCTGCGTTTGCCGGCCGTGCGACGCGAAATCTTGTCAATGGGCGTCTTGATCTTGCGGGGCTTGAAGGCCTCGCCTACGCCAACTTGATCGCCCCCCTGGCGCAAGTATTCGAGCGACTGCGCGTCGGCATGATGTCCTCGCAGGGGAATGCCCTGAGCATCACCCGTGGGATCGGGCAAAGGTTCGGCGTCGCTTAGATCAGTTTTTTTTTCCCTTGAACCGGCACAGTTGACCCCTCGCCAGCCTCTTCGGTGGCCTCCAAGTTAGCGCGCGCTTTGTCGAGTCGCTGCTCCAACTTGGCCATCTTATCGTGCGTCTCTTCAAAAGGCTTGCGACGCAAGCGATGAGGCAAAGCCAGTTCGGCGGCCAATAGGATATCAGTCTCGTTGATATGCTGGCGACCGTCGAACGCTGCCTGAGCCAGAGCGGTTTTGAGGATGACAATATCTGCGCGGTGACCGTCCACTTCCATCTCGCTGGTCAGCTCGGCGATGGTGTAGAGATCGCGCGGGGCATAGGTTACGCTGGGCAACAGAACCTGGGCTTGGGCGATGCGTCGCGAGAGCGCATTTTCGGCCTCACACCAATTGGCGCAAAAGAGGTCGGCGTCTTGCTCGTAGGTTACGCGACGCTTTAATATCTCGACGCGCGATTCTTTGTCGAGGATGCCCTGAATATCTACGCAGAGGGCAAAGCGGTCGAGCAATTGGGGGCGCAATTCGCCTTCCTCGGGGTTCATCGTGCCCACCAGGATAAACCGCGCCGGATGCGAGAACGAAATCCCCTCGCGTTCGACCACGTTGATGCCCATCGCTGCCGAATCAAGTAACAGATCAACGACATGGTCGTCGAGTAGGTTAACTTCATCCACATAGAGTAAGCCGCGATTGGCCGCCGCTAGCACACCTGGCTCGAAATGCCGCTCGCCCAACTTGATGGCGCGTTCGATATCAAGCGTGCCCACTACGCGATCTTCGGTGGCGCTGACGGGCAAATCCACAAAATGGGTCTTGCGTTGCGCGATGGGCAACGTCTCGCCCGCATCCAATCGCTGGCGACAAGTGTCGCATAACTCTTCGGTGCGGTGCGGGTTGCAGTTAAAAGGGCAATCGCTCACTACTTCGATCTGGGGCAACAGGGCTGCCAGGGCGCGGGCAGCGGTGGATTTGGCCGTGCCGCGTTCGCCGCGAATAAGCACGCCGCCGATCAATGGACTGATAGCATTCAACACCAGAGCGCGTTTCATGCGCTCTTGGCCTACGATGGCTGTAAAGGGGAAAACTTGGAGCATCGGACGCCTCGCCAATTTTTCTTGAGCGTATCAAGGGGTCAGTATAGCCCTGATGTTACATTGTGTCAACTGCAGTGTCTTTTTCTTTGACCGTTGGCTGCGGGAGTGCTACACTGCGATCATCTTTTTCGGAGGACGATTACCTTGCGCGTTATTGCGGGGTTGGCCAAAGGGCGTCATTTGTTATCCGTGCCGGGCGAGGGCACGCGCCCGATTACTGATCGCGTCAAAGGGTCGTTGTTCAGCATCCTGGGCAGTGATATCGAAGGCTGCGCTTTTCTTGACCTGTTTGCAGGCACGGGCAGCGTGGGCATCGAGGCGCTGAGTCGCGGCGCGGAGCGTGTGGTGATGATCGAACGCGCTCGTAAGGCCATCGCGGTCATCAAAAAGAACTTGGAAATCACCAAGCTTCAGGGCGCAGAGGTCATCCAAACCGACGCCTTCCGTTATCTTGCTCATGCCGATCAGGACGTTCCCTTTGACTATATCTATGTCGCGCCGCCGCAATACGAGGAGTTGTGGGCCAAAGCGTTGCTCGCGCTCAACGATCAGTCTTTGCTTGCGCCCGATGGGCGGATCATCGTGCAGATTCATCCCAAGGAATATCACCCGCTGAATATCCCCAATCTGACCCTGGTGCGCGAGCGATCTTATGGCAGCACGGTGTTGCACTTTTACGCCCGGCGCGATGATGTGGGCGATCTCGCTGCGCCTATTCGCGATGCAGAAGACGCGGATGATATGGAGGATGGGGAGTAACATGGTCATTGTGGATGTGCAGGTTGGCGATGTGGTGCTATTGCGCAAACCACATCCTTGCGGCTCGTTCGAGTGGGAAGTAACGCGCATCGGCGCGGATATAGGACTACGGTGCAAAGGGTGTCAGCGTCGGATGATGTTGCCGCGCAGCAAATTCAACAAAAGCTTCAAGAAATACATCTCACACGCCGTTTCCCCTCAGACCTCATGACTCGATTCGATTTGTCTGTTTCACGGAGCCTGTATGTATTCTCTCGATGATACCATCGCCGCGATCGCGACGCCGTTGGGCCAGGGAGGCATTGGCATTGTGCGGCTGAGCGGCCCCGAGTCTTGGCAGATCGCCACGCGCCTGTTCGCGCCTGCCGATTCGCGCGCCCTCAGTGAGATCGAGCCGAACCGCCTCTATTACGGGCGCATCGTCAATCCTGTTTCACACCGTCAGGTAGATGAGGTGTTGCTCTCGTTCATGCGCGCCCCTCGCACTTATACCCGACAAGATGTGGTCGAGATCAACGCTCACGGCGGCCCGATCCCTTTACGTGAAATCCTGACGCTCTGTTTGCGCGAGGGGGCGCGTGCGGCTCACGAGGGTGAGTTTACGCTGCGCGCTTTTCTCAATGGGCGACTCGATTTGGCCCAAGCCGAAGCAGTGCTAGATGTGATCTGCGCCAAGACCGAGGCTGCGCTGCGCGTGGCGGTAGATCAACTGGGGGGGCGTTTGTCGCGCGAGGTGCGCGCGATCCGTTCGGCGCTTGTCGAGACATTAGCTTATCTGGAAGCCACGATTGACTTTGCCGATAACGAGATTCCACCGCATGACATCGGCCCCGAACTGGCGACGACGGAGCGTAGGCTCGACGATCTGTTGCGTTCGGCGAATCGCGGCGTGATCTATCGGCAAGGCATTCATACTGCCATCGTAGGTCGCCCCAACGTAGGCAAGAGCAGCCTGCTCAATGTGCTGTTGCGCGCCGACCGCGCCATCGTCACTCCCATCCCGGGCACCACCCGCGATACGTTGGAGGAGACGATCAATCTACAGGGCGTGCCGTTGGTGCTGGTGGATACGGCGGGGATCAACGAGAGCGATGACCTCGTCGAGCGTCTGGGCGTCGAGCGCAGTCGGCGCTCGGTGGAGCGCGCCGATCTGGTGCTGTGGGTGGTAGAGGGCAGCGAGCCGTTGACCGAGGCTGATGCCCAGGTCGCTGCGCTGCTCGACCACAAGCCCACGATAGTGGTTATCAACAAGAGCGACCTACCCGCCGCTCCTAACATAGAAGCCGACCTTGCTCGTCTGTTGCCCCCAGCTCCCCGTGTGGCGCTTTCGGCGCTCACCGGCATGGGCGTCGCCGACCTGGAGGCGTTGATCCAAGATATGGTCTTTACGGGTCAGGTAACGACCAGCGACGAGCAGCCTGTGGCCAGCAACCCGCGCCATCGCGCCCTATTCGAGCGCGCACTGGAACACGTGCGCGATGCGGCGGCTGCCTGGCGTGAGGATCGCCCCACAGAATTGATCGCTATAGATGTGACCGAGGCCGTCAACGCCCTAGGCGAGATCACCGGCGAGACGGCCAGCGAGGACCTGCTCGATACTATTTTTAGCAACTTTTGCATCGGCAAGTGACCGGGAGGTTCGGATGAAGCTGGCCATCGTGTGTTCCTGGTTGAATCAATACGGCGGGGCCGAGCGGGTGCTCGAAGTGGTACACGGCATGTATCCCAACGCGCCAATCTATACGTCAGTCTATCGCCCCGCAGCGCTTCCGGAAACGTATCGCTCCTGGGATATCCGCCCCTCGTTCCTGAATCGCCTTCCGCTGGCCAAGCGCAAACTACAGTATTTTTTGCCGCTGTTGCCGATGGCTTTTGAGAGTTTCGACTTGAGCGGTTATGATGTGGTATTCAGCCTCACCAGCGCCTTTGGGCATGGGGTAGTGACCTCGGCAGAGACGCGCCATGTGTGCTATTGCCTCACGCCAGCCCGCTTCTTGTGGGGCTATCACAGCTATATCGAGCGCGAGGGGGTGGGGCGTCTGGCGCAATGGGGCCTGGCGCCATTCCTGGCCAGCCTGCGGCAATGGGATCGCGCCGCAGCCGACCGTGTGGACGAGTTCATTGCTATCTCGCGCACTGTCGAACGGCGCATCGCCAAGTATTATCGCCGTGAGTCGCGTTTGATTTATCCGCCTGTGCGCGTGCCCGCGTTTGCGCCGCAAGAACCGGAAGATTACTTTTTGATCGTCTCGCGGCTGGTACCCTACAAACGGATTGATCTGGCCGTGCGAGCGTTTAATGCATTGGGGCTGCCGTTGCGGATCATCGGCGAGGGGCGCGACCGCGCCGCGCTGCAAAGCATCGCCAAATCGAATGTCCAATTCCTGGGTTATCTGTCGGATGATCAAACGCGACAGCAGATGGCGCGCTGCAAGGCGTTCGTCTTCCCAGGAGAAGAGGATTTCGGCATCACTCCGCTCGAAGCGATGGCCGCCGGGCGGCCAGTGATCGCCTATGGCGTGGGCGGGGCGCTGGATACGATTGAGGAGGGGCGCACCGGTCTCTTTTTCCGCGAGCCAATCCCTGAATCGCTGGCTGAAGCGGTGCGGCGGCTGGACCAATACTCCTTTGATCCTGCCTACCTCTATCATCACGCGCAGGGCTTTGATGAAGAGCGCTTCAAACGAGAACTGGCTGAAGTGCTGGAGCAGTCCACGCCGTAGAATCGGTGGGCGCGGTTGTGCGAAAACAAAAACAGGACCGCCATACAGCGGCCCTGTTTTGTATATCGAAAAAGGGATCAGTCGTACCGTTCCCAACGACCGTCATTGTACAGGACAAAGATGCCCCGCGTGTTGCTCCAGAACATCAGGCCATTGGTGAATTGCTGTACTGAGCCGGTAAAGCCGCGCTCTTCGGTGGTGGCCCAGCCCTCTCCGGTGCGCACCGCGTCGTTGTTGCGCCAGACCTTGCCAAAGCCGCGCTTGGGCTGATAGTACCCTGCTGGCGCCACGATAGAGACATCCCACTCCGGCTCGCTGCTGGTCCAGGTATCGGGGTAGCCCGTCCATGTGCCGTTGTTATAGAGCACATAGATGTACAGCGAATCCTGGCGCCAGAACATCGAACCGCCCTGGAATAACTCCTCGCCCGCCCAGATGCTCTTTTCAACCTCAGTGGGACAGCCCAACTTGGCGCGCACGTTGCTGTTGTTGTTCCACACCCGGCCAAAGCCGAGCTGAGGCGTTATTGAGCAACCTGGTGTAGGCGGCTGAGGTGTGGGTTGAGGCTGCGGCGGTTGTGGCGGCTGCGGCCCAGGCCCGTCGCGGCGCACGAATTTGACTGCGTCATACCCCAAGAAGCGCGTGGCATAGACTTCGCCGGTGTTGTCGCCTAGATACACATACTCGTCGCCGCCCCCAGAAAAGTAGTATGTTCCCAGGCTAATCCACTGGTTATAGTAGTTGTTCTGATTCACCATGCAGCCGTCGCGTGCGCCATTATGCTGCACGACATAGTATGCCTGCTTGGAGCCGAAATATTTGCTGGCGACAAATACGTACACTTCCCAGTTTCCTGCCGAGGGTAAGTAGGGGTACCACTTGCCCCAGTTATAGAGCCTGGTATTGCTGTTCCACGTCCAATACAGGTGGCCGCCATAACCAGTGTTGCGACTGTACCAGTTCTTGACGCCGCTGCTCCGAACAAAGCCAGGGTCGCGGTCATCCACGATCACCTCTTGATAGCAGCAGCCGCCGCCGCCCGGCCCCCAACTCACCGAGCACAGCGCCGAGCCTGCGGCCTCAAAGTACTCGACCCGCACCTGGTGATTGCCCGCCGTCAGGTAGATATTGCCGGTGTGCGTAGTGCGCGATTGCTGGTACCACCGGTCAATGATGAGGGCGCTATCCACCCAGACGCGCACCCCGTCATCTACCGTGGCCCAGAAGGTATAGTTACCTGTGGAGCTGAAATAGGTCGATTTGGTCCAGCGTACTGAAAAGTTATCGGGGGTGACCTCGGCTGCTGGCGACCCATACCCCCAATCGAAATTGAGGTTAACGTCGTTGCGCACTAACGCGGGGCCGCCGCCCAACCAGGTATTGTTATAGTATTCGCCGCGCCAATCGGTGATGGTCTGGCCGCCGCCGCGCTCCCACCATAGTTTAGCTACCGCTTGGCCCGTATTGTCATAGTATTCCATCCGAATGCTATGATAACCCGCGCTCAGCGATTTGTAGCCGCTATAGGTGGTGGCAGGATGGGCGCCCCACTGGTCAATGGCGATCTGCTCATCTACCCACACACGCACGCCATCATCGGAGGTGGCATAGAAAGTGTAATCGCCCCCATCCATGTAGGCGTAACTCGTCCAACGCACCGAGAAATAGTCGGGGTTGACGCCCGATCCCGGCGCTCCAGTTCCCCAATCAAAGTTGATGTTGGCGTCGTCGCGCACCAGTGCGGGAGCGCCGCTCAGGGTGGGGTTGTTGTAATACTCGCCGCGCCATGCAACCGAGGAACTCGCCGGGGCTGCGGCGGCGGGCGTAACGATAGCCGTCAGCGCCAGCAGAACCACCAATCCAAAACGGATTCCCAAGCGCGCCACACGCCCCCAGGATTTCACTGCAAGTGATGCCACTATTGTCCCCCTTTCCTGATCGAGGAAGTTGGCTGAACGGATCACCACACGAGCACAATATGCACACGGAATCGTTTTGTTGCCTGTCTGCAACGTGGCTTGCGACCATTATATCATGCCAGAATGCGGACTGCAACAGAATTGGCAAAAAAGACTTCGATTACTGCGTAATTCCTACGTTATCTCATGCTTTGGGCCTGCTAGGGCAATCGCTCGATACGCACAAGGCGCTGCCCCTGCACCGTAGCCTCGTAGTGCGTCTGGCTCTCGATCTCTTGAAAACGCACCTTTTCGGCAGTCTCTTCCTCAACGAGGAACCGCTTGGTCGAGTCGGCCAGACCTAGATCTCGGATTTGTCCTGCCAATGATGGGTCGGCCACTAGATCGTCAATGGACAGTTCACGGCGAGCACGGCGCAGGGTTTCGTACACGATGGCGTAAGCGGTGCGCTGGGTCATTTCCCAATAGATGCTGCCCTGCGGCGCGTCGGCGACGAGACTGGTCTGCCGTTCATAGGTATCGCCTTGTCGCGTCCACGTCGCCACCAATTGGCGATGAGGGCAAGCCTGACACTCGCTGAATACCTGATCCTGATCGAAATCCAACCCGAACGATGTACCCACCACTTGGAGCGTTCCAAGCCCTTCGCCTGCAAACTGGATTTGCCCGTCGGTAGCGATCCAATCGCGTCGGCCTTGCGGCGTCCAAACCATCTGCCACGAGCCATCCGCTTGCCGACGCAGCAAGGAATAGGTGGGTTGCACCGGACCGGAGGCTGCCATGCCATAAATCAATCCCAAATCTTGACCCTGTAGTCGCACATCGAGCAAGATGTTGCCGCTGCCAATCTCTTGGGCATGGCCATTGTCGAGCAGATAAAGTGCATAAGGCGGTATCTGAGCGATATAGACGGCCTCGGAGATGCGTTTGAGTGTGAGCGCGCCAATGCTCTTTTGACCGCCCGATGCTTGCAGATACTGCTGAACACGGCTGGCGAGGGTCTGCTCATCGGCGCCGGTTTGTTCTAGCGCCCATTGGGCTAATGTTTGGGCCAAGGCGTTGGAATCAGCTTGAGTGCTGGCAAAACGGGCGCGCCAAGGGTCCACCACGATTTTCGCGGAACGCTCGACAGGAGACATCCAGCCGAGCAGCTCAGCTTTGGGTTCTAGCGTCAGGATGCGGCGGTCGCCGCCATCAGGACGCACTGCATAATAGTACGCCTCGTTCTCACTGCGATGATAGCCGACGATGTAGGCGCTGTCGGGCGTCCAGCCAAAGAGCGTGGCAGAGAGCGAGACTTCGTCGAGGGCCTTTTTGCTCTCCATCGTGGCGACGTCGAGCACCCACACGCCCAATCCCTGCGTGGTTTCCTCGCTGGATGCCTGGCCTTCGCGCAACAAAAACGCGATCATACGGCTATCGGGCGACCAGACGTGCTCTACGCCGTGCCCGTTGGCCGGGTATTGGCCGATGCGCGGCGCGCTGCCCGCCGGGGTCGTGAGGTCATAGAGCGCCATTTGCTGCACACCATTGACCTCTTGTTGCGCTAAGAGATAACGTCCATCGGGCGAAAAAGCTGCTTCGCCTTGCCCTTGCGCGGCAAAGGCCGCGATGCGTTGGCCGCTCTTGACATCATAAAAACTCACTTCGGCGAACGATGGATCGCCCCCGCGCACGATGAGCGCGATGCGCCCGGCGCTCTCCTCATAGCGCAGGATACTGGCACCATTGGCGTCGGGAATATGTACTGCGCCCAGCTCGGCCCCATTCTGAGGGTTCAAGACGCGCAGTTCGACGCTATGCCCAAAGGTTGTCGCCGCCTGGTCAGTCACGATCGCGTTGTAGAGCAATGCTGCGCTTGTCTGCCCCCACGTAAGCTCAGCAAATTCGACCTCGCCGGGCACGTTCACCTGAAAGCTGGCTTGACCGCTGCCCACCAGGTCAATCACATCTACGTTACGCCCTTGCGCCAGAGCGATGACGCCATCACGAAAGGCCCACGTTTCGGGCTGGGGAGCGGAAGCCGCTTCTGCGGGGTTTGCACCCAAAAAATCGCCCGTGTAAACGTTGCCGTCGTACATGAACACCAATCGTTGGCTCGGCGCAACAGTGGGAATTGCCGGGGGCATTTGCTCGGTCGCTTGCGCCTGAGTCGATGTAGGCGCGGGCCAAGTTAATGTCGGGGCGGCTGCCTCAGACGCGGCTAACTGATTAGCGGGCGCTGTCTCAGAAGGAAGCTGCGCCGAGGTCCCGCTATCGGGGGCGCTCGTGGGGTAGAGGGATTCTTCTAGCTCGTCGAGCGCGCTGCAGCCGGTCAGCAAGGCCGTCAAGAGCGCAATGCCAAACAACAATGCCAGGATCATGCCGAAACGATGTGTCCGTCGCATCAGTCTCTCCTGCAATAACGAAGCGGAAAAGAAGCCGCCGCTCCAGCGTGAATTGGTGGATGCAAAGTGTACTCTGGAATCCACGCGACGTAAAGCGTTAGCACAGCGCCAACAACGGCTTTCTATCGAGCAAGACGCGGCGTCAGGGTAAAAGTTCCGCAAACTCTGTGAGCGTCATGCTGTAATCTATGCGTAAACGGTCGAGCTGGTAGGGTTGGTCGGGCGATTGCCAGTATCCCGGATTGAGCGTGACCGCCGTCGTATAACCGTGCTTTTCCAGTGCGGCCAAGACGCGGTCATCGTATCCCCCGTAAGGGTAGCAGACCGAATCCACCGCGACGCTTAGCAGCTCTTTAAGAATCTGTC
>CAZYPJ010000063.1:0-476 GCA_964649365.1 uncultured Anaerolineales bacterium
GCCTATGTCCATGTCAAAGATGGAATTATGGCTTCACAGCGTGTGGTGCCGGCGGGGCAGGGTGAGGGCCAAATACGCGAATTGTTGCAGGCCCTGATAGCGCGGGGCTTTGATGGTTTCCTCTCGCTGGAGCCGCATCTGGCCAGCGCTGGGGAACTCAGCGGCTTTAGCGGGCCGGAACTGTTTGGCGTAGCCGTCAGCGCGTTGCGCGGCTTGCTCAAGGAACTGAACGTCCAGGCGCGTTAACGATAGCTCAGGTGAATCTCGATCCAACACAAGGAGGTCATGACATGCCACAAACAGGGATCGTCAAAGTGGTAGTGCCGGTAGCTGGCATGGGCACGCGGCTGCTGCCCGCGACCAAATCGCAGCCCAAAGAGATGCTCCCTGTAGGGCGCCGACCGGTGGTGCAGTATGTGGTCGAAGAGCTTCAGGCGGCGGGATTGCAGCAGATCCTGTTCATCACGGGAAGAAAC
>CAZYPJ010000063.1:486-15665 GCA_964649365.1 uncultured Anaerolineales bacterium
ACCCCGACCCCGAATTGGTGGCGCAACTCTCATCTGGCGGTGGGTACACGCTGCTGGAGGAGCTCAAGTTCACCGAAACCGATATTCGTTTTTTTTATACGCGCCAGAGCAAACCTCGCGGCTTGGCCGACGCGGTAGCTCATGCGTGCGAATTTGTAGGCGACGATCATTTCGTAGTGGCCTTGGGCGATTCCATCATCAAAGGCAACAACGGCGCCAGTTTCTTGCGCGATATGATGATCGCTCATCTAAAGAGCGGCGCGGCTTGCACGTTGGCTGTGGAGCAGGTGCAGCCCGATGAGGTGCATCGTTATGGCATCGTCAAGCCCAAAGTCGGCGCCGATACCAGCGCCAACTTCGAACTGGACGATCTAATCGAAAAGCCACGCCCCGAAGCGGCGCCCAGCAATTTGGCCATCGCGGCCCGTTATATCTTTAGCCCTGTGATCTTTGAGGCGATCCGCCGCACCGCTCCCGACCGCAACGGCGAGTTGCAACTCACTGATTCGATCAAGTTGTTGATCCAGCTTGGCCATAAAGTATGCGCCTTGCCTTTGCGCCAAGACGAACGCCGCTACGACATTGGCAACTTTGAGAGTTATTTCAAGGCTTTTATAGACTTTGCCCTGGCCGATGAAAAATACGGTTACATGGTACGGCAATATTTAAAGCGCAAAGCGCGCGAGATTTAGCTTATGAAAACGATCCAATGTTCTGCGCCCGGGCGCTGCGGCATCATTGGCAACCCGACCGATATGTACGGCGGCAGTGTGATTTCGTGTTCAGTGCCGTTTCGCGCCCATGTCATGGTGGAGCCTTGTGACTGGCTAGAGCTAGTGGTAGGCGATCAGACTCTAGTGATCGCCAATTCAGACGACTTGGAGTTGTGTGGCGATTCGTTCGACATTGGTCGCGCCGTGTTGGACTATATGCGCGATGACCCCTTGCATTGTCGCATTTCATATTGGAGCGATATTCCCATCAAGGCAGGCGTGTCTGGCTCAACAGCGTTGACGGTGGCGCTTTTGTATGGGCTATTATGTTTTAAAGGGCAGAAGAGTCATCTTTACCAAGTAGCCGAGCTGGCTCGCTATATCGAATTGAACCACTTGCGTATCGTATGTGGTTATCAGGATGCCTACATGTGCACTTTTGGCGGTCTGAATTATATGGATTTTCGCGGCAAACAGTTCTATCGCCGGGCTTCGGAGGAACTGTACGCCACTATCGAGCGGCTCGATGCGTTTGTTCCGGAATTGCCTTTTGTATTAGCTCATACAGGTGTGCGACACTCTTCGGACGCGGTGCACAAGCCATTACGCGAGCGGTGGCTGGAAGGCGACCCCGCAGTGCGTGAGGGGTATGAGACGATCAGTCGCCTGGCGCGTGAGGGCAAGAAAGCGCTATTGGCCCAAAATTGGGTCGCTTTGGGTCGGCTGATGAACGAGAATCATGCGATCCAGCGCGACTTGGGAGGATCGGGTGAATCGAACGAACGCTTGATCGCAGTGGCGCTGGAACACGGCGCGCTAGGCGCGAAACTGGCCGGCGCCGGTGATGGCGGCACGATCATCGCCCTTAACCCACGGCCGGCCGAGATGATCGCGGCGCTAGAAGCGGCGGGCAGCGAGAAGATCTTTTGCCCACGCCCGTGCCCCGGCGTGCAGTTGGACGCGGAAAAATAAAGCTGGCGTCAATGGCGGCATAGACCATAACTTGACAATCAGCCCTTATACGGGGTATAATCTACGGACGTTAGCGAGTAATAACCATTTGCCCACCAGGGTGATGAGGAGTTAGCATGTCCACCAAACGAACATGGCAGCCGAAGAAGCTTCGTCGTATGCGCGTGCACGGTTTTCGCAAGCGTATGTCCACGCGCACAGGCCGCCAGGTGCTCAAGGCCCGTCGGGCCAAGGGGCGCTGGCAGTTGACCGTGGAGAGGAATTATCCGATCAATACGCAGTAATCGCAGCGACTTGTGTTAGCCAAAAGGGATCGCCTCACCAAACAGGCCGATTTTCGCCAAGTACATGCGCAGGGGCGCTCGTGGGCTAACCGTTTATTGGTTTTGGTCAAGCTACCGAACGCATTGTCGCACAGCCGCTTTGGGTTTTCTGTCAGCCGCCGCGTCGGCTCCGCCGTGGTTCGCAACAGGACCAAGCGGCTGTTGCGCGAAGTAATCCGTATACAACGCGAAACGATCTCTCCCGGATGGGATATTATCCTGATCGCACGACAGGGCATCGTAAAGGCCGATTTCGAGACGGTGCGCAGCGCGGTCATTCACCTCTTAAATCTGGCGGATCTATTGCGAGCGGACGATGATAAAAACATGGCGAACTTGGGTTGACGCACTGGAAGCTCTAGGAAAGGCTTTTGTATTGGGGGTGATCAGATTTTACCAGCACTTCATATCACCCGCGTTTCCCCCAAGTTGTCGTTTCACCCCTTCGTGTTCCGAGTACGCGGCTCAGGCGGTGCAGAAATACGGTGTAGTCAGGGGGTTATGGCTGGGCCTGAATCGTTTGTTGCGTTGCCACCCCTTTCACCCGGGGGGGTATGACCCGGTCCCTTGATTTGCCGTTACAGCGCGAGTTAGCTCCGTTGCGATGGTCGAGATTCCATGTGCTCGGCTGTTGTTCTATCTATTTCGAGGAGGCAAGTTTGAAGCATCTCAGAAAAGGGCCGTTTAGCGTCCTTTTGTTGATTCTAGTCGCCACGGTCATGTTGACGGGCTGTATGCCGCGCGGCGCGATGACCAACCCCGGTTGGACGGTGGTGGCTGCAGAGGGCGACGTCGTTTATGCTGCTCTGGCTACTGGCCAAGTGGTGGCGCTGGATGCCGCTAACCAGGGTGCGGAACTATGGACTTATCCCAAAGCGCAAGCGCAAGCAAGCGGCGGTCTGGGCAGTTTGTTCACCAAACGCACCACCGAGACCACCGATAAGGTTCTTGACGCAGTGTACGGCATTCCCGCGCTGACAGACTCATTGGTCCTTGTTGCCTCTTACAATCATAATCTCTACGCTTTTGATCGCGCTTCTGGACAGGTGAAGTGGGGGCCTTTTTCAGCAGGTGAGGCTATCATCGGCGGCGCGACTGTGCGCGATGATGTGGCGTATTTCGGTTCCTCCGATCACCATGTCTATGCGGTTGATGTCAACACGGGCGAACCCGTTTGGGATCAACCTTTCGAGACGGGGCATTGGGTATGGGGCGCGCCCGTAGTGGATGATGAGCGCGTCTATTTTGGCTCTATGGATCGCCATGTGTATGCGGTGGATCGCAAAACGGGCGAGCAAGTCTGGAAGCAGGCTGTGGGCGGCTCGGTGCCTGGCACAGTGACGCTCTCCGATGGCCTGCTGTTTGTGGGGGGCGTGGATAAGAAGGTACATGCTCTCGACAAGACAAACGGCCAAGAGCGATGGTCGCTCGACCTCGGCCACTGGGTGTGGGGCGAGGCTCTGGTGGTAGATGACACGGTGTACGTGAGCGCGCTCGATGGGCGGGTCTTTGCGCTGGACGTGGCCGATGGATCGCCGCGTTGGCCAGAACCTACTGCTTTGGGCGCGACAGTGCGCGCTGGCCCTGCGCTCCTGAACGAGTCGCTGATCGTGGGTACCGAACTGGGAACGCTGTACAAAATTGACACGAAGAGCGGCGAAAAGACCTTGTTCTTTACCGCTGAGGGCGCAGTGCTTTCGACGCCGGCTATCGTGGGCGAGATGGTGTACGTGGGCGCCGCTACTGGCAACGTTTATGCGCTCGACTCGAGCCGTGCAGGCGATCCCCTGGTGTGGCGATATCCCCCCGCCAAGTCCAAGTGAGCCGAGGAGGTTTATAGCTCGTGCAGAGTAGTGGGACGACTAGACCACAAATTGATCCTAAGCAGATGCGCAAGACCTTGCTCATCTGGGGCGTCGCCGCGTTGGTTCTCATCGCGGGTTCTCAAATCGGTTGGAAGGTGATCTGGCGACAGGGCTTGGTGCGGCCCATGTTGAATGCTCTGCTGTTCCTCTATGCTAACCTGGGGCACAGCTTTGTCTTGGCAATTACAGTTTTCACCATCTTGTTGCGTTTGCTCACGCTGCCGTTACAATTCAAGCAGATTCAATCTACCAAGCGGATGGCGGCGCTGCAACCGCGCTTGAGCGAATTGCAGAAAAAATACGGCAATAATAAAGAAAAGCTGGTCACAGAACAGCAAAAGCTTTACAAAGAGGCGGGGGTGAACCCCCTCGGCGGTTGCTTGCCTACGCTGATCCAGTTCCCGATCTGGATTGTGCTCTACCAATCCATCAACAGCATCCTGGCCGATACGCCGCTCGAGTTGATGCACTTGGGCAAAGAAGTTTACATCGGTTACAAAGCGCTGCTCGACATCGTGCCGTTGCAGAACTCTTTCCTGGGGCTAAATCTGGCGCGGCCTGACCCGACTTCGATCATATTGCCCGTGCTGGTGGGCGGCACCATGTGGTTGCAGCAAAAGCTGATGACCCCGCCGAACGCCGATCCACAGCAGGCTTCGATGAACAATACGATGCAGGTGATGATGCCGGTAATGTTTGGTTATTTCACCACCCAATTCGCCGCGGGCTTGGCGATCTACTTTATTATCTCGAACGTGGTGGGTATCATCATACAGTATGGCGTCGAGCGTATCGGCAAGCCCGCACCAACTGCAATTACTGCGGGGGTTACCCCTGCTAATGAGAGCAACAAGGAAAAGGCCGTATATGGAAGAAAGAAACAGAGACGCAAGGCAAAGCGCTGACGCTTCTCAAGGCGCTACCTATAGCGCCAAGACGATTGAGGATGCGCTCCGAAGGGCGGCGGAAGAGCTTGGCGTGCTGCCCGATGAACTCGAGTACGAGGTCCTCAAAGATAATACACATACAATTTTGGGGCTGGTGCGTACGGGAGAAGTGACATTGTCAGTGTGGCGACGTAGTGCGCCCGTTGCGCCCGTCGAACCGCAGTCGCAGGCGCCGACCTCTATATCGGCGCCAGTCGTCGAGCCAGAACCTACGCTGTACGAAGACGAGCCGGATGAGCGCGAGTACGCGCCTTCCCCTGCGCTGGCCAAAGGCAAGTCGCCCGATCTCGAAAAAGTAGCCAGCGATGTGGTCTCGACTTTATTGGACAAAATGGGCGTTTTGGCCGCAGTAGAGGTCGCTGATCGCGGCGGCAAACTCGATCCTGCTTCGGGTGAAGTTTCACCTTTGGTGCTCAACATTGTGGGCGATGACTTGGGCGTGCTGATTGGCCGGCGCGGCGAGACTCTGCGTGATCTGCAATTCATCGCTCGGCTCATCGTCAGCCGGAAAGTTGGCTCGTGGCCGAACGTGGTGCTCGACGTAGAAAATTACAAAGCCAAGCGTGTGAATGCGCTGCGTTCTTTGGCCAAGCGCATGGCCGACCAGGTGCGCCGCACACACCAAGCGGTAGCGCTTGAGCCGATGCCCGCCAATGAACGACGTATCATCCATTTGGCTTTGCGCGACGATCCCGATGTCTATACTGAGAGCACGGGTGAAGATGAGGCGCGCAAAGTGCAGATTCTGCCCAAGAAATAAGCCGGGCTTGGCATAGGATGACTAACCCAATACCCAGTCCCGATCTCGAATACCTCGTCGTAGGTCATGTGACGCGCGATCTCGCGCTGGATGGGGGCTTTCGAGTAGGGGGCACAGCTACCTATGCGGCGCTCGCCGCCTGGCGGCTGGGCGCGACTGTGGGGGTGCTCACTAGCGCTGAGCCTTCGTTTCGGTTGTTCGATGCGGCGCCTGATATTCAGGTGGCTCGACGCCCCGCAGAGCAGACCACTACGTTTGAGAATATCTATACAGGCGGCCACAGGCAGCAATATCTGCGCGCTGTGGCCGCCACGCTTACTGGCGCAGAGATGCCGCTTGGGTGGGAGCGCACGCCCATCATCCATCTGGGGCCAGTGGCGCAAGAGATCGCGCCCAGCCTGGTGGATCGTTTGGATTGCAAACTGCTAGGTGTGACGCCCCAGGGTTGGCTGCGGCGTTGGGATAACCATGGTCTCGTCTCCCCAACGTCATGGTCGTGGGCCGCAGATTTGTTAACCCGCGCTGACGCTGTGATCTTGAGCCTCGAAGATCTCGGCGGTGACCGTGGCCTGTTGGCCCGCTATATCCGCCAATCGCGACTGTTGGTTCAAACAGTTGGCGCGGAAGGGGCCATTGTGTATCATAATGGTTGCGAGACGCGAACGTCTGCCTATGAGGTGAACGAGCAAGACCCCACTGGAGCAGGCGACGTGTTTGCGGCGGCTTTTCTGCTGCGTTTGTTCGAGACGGATGACGCGGTCGAGGCGGCGCGATATGCCAACAGCGCCGCGTCTTTTGTGGTCGAGGGCGTGGGCATCGCCAATGTGCCCACTCGTGAACAGGTTGAGTGGCGCTTGCGTTACGGTCGGCTCAGGGACAAAATCTAGGCAGGGGGTTGTATGGGCCGAGTCTACGCGCTGGCCAACCAAAAGGGTGGTGTGGGCAAGACTACCACAGCAGTCAATCTGGGGGCGTACCTTGCTTATATGGGCAAGAGGACGCTTCTCGTGGATGTGGACCCGCAGGCCAACGCCACCAGCAGCCTGGGGGTGAACAAAACCGCTCTTTCGCGCTCGATCTATGATGTGCTGATCGGCGCCGAATCGCCCCTGAGCCTGATTACATTGACGGGGCGCATCGGCCTGGATTTGCTGCCTTCGTCGCCGGCTCTGGCCGGGGCTGAGGTCGAATTGGTGGATTTGCCCGGGCGCGAGATGCGCCTGCGGCGGGCGTTGGAGGAAATCCGCCAGCGATACGATTTTACGCTGATTGACACGCCCCCCAGTTTAGGTATGCTCACCGTGAACGCGCTTACCGCCGCTGACGGCGTGCTGATCCCTATCCAGTGTGAATATCTGCCCTTGGAAGGGCTGAGCCAACTCCTGCATACCGTCGAATTGGTGCGCCAAAACTTGAACCCCGACCTGATTATCCGTGGCTTGGTGATGACAATGTACGATTCGCGCACCAGCCTGTCGCGCCAGGTGGTGGAAGAAGTGCGTCAGCACTTTCCGAATATGTTTTTTCAGTCCATCATTCCCCGCAGCATCAAACTGAGCGAGGCGCCCGGCTATGGGGAGCCGATCATTAGCTATGCGCCCGATTCGGGGGGCGCCCAGGCTTATGCCGCTTTGTGCGAAGAGCTGTTGACTACGGAATGATTGGCGGTTTACGATGACACACCGCTCGGATTACCTATCCCTGCGCTCTGGATGGAGGTGAGCTTATGCCACCCAAAACGCGAAGCGGCTTGGGCAAAGGATTGGAGGCTCTCATCCCTTCCGCAGGGCCGACGCCCGGACTCAGACGGGTGAACATAGATGCCATTGCCCCCAACCCACACCAACCGCGCAGTATTTTCGATCAGGAAGCTCTGGAAGAACTGGCTAATTCGATCCGCGAATTGGGGCTGATCCAGCCTTTGATTGTGCAACAAATGCCCGGCGAGGGTGACGTAAGCCGCCCGCCGCGCTATCAGTTGATTACCGGCGAGCGACGTTGGCGAGCGGCCCGATTGGCGGGCTTGCAGCACGTGGATGTTATCGTCAAAGAGGCCACTCCCCAGGAGATGCTCGAGTTTGCGCTGGTGGAGAATATCCAACGGGCCGATTTGAACCCCTTGGAGGAAGCGACTGCCTACCAGCAATTGGCCGATGAATTCGGTCTGACGCAAGAACGGATCGCTGAGCGGGTGGGGCGCAGCCGTGTGAGCGTAGCCAACACCATGCGCTTACTGCGCCTGCCGCAGGGCGTCAAAGATGCGCTGCTACAGGGGCGCATTACCGAGGGGCACGCTCGCGCTTTATTGATGTTGGACGAGGACGAAGAACAGCTCTTGGCGCTGCGCGCTATCGAAAAAAAGAAACTCTCGGTGCGCCAGGCCGAGGAACTGGTGCGGCGCTTTCAAGCGGCGACTCAGACCATCTCACGTCAGCGGACTCGCTCGCCCGAGACGGAGGCGCTGGAGAGCGAGTTCCGTGATGCGCTGGGCACTAGAGTGGATCTTTTCCGCAGCCGCAAAGGCGGCAAGCTAGTGATCCATTTCTATTCCGAAGAGGATTTACAAGCGATCTATGACCGCCTGATTGCTCGGTAGCGACGTTGATTCTCAGGGGCGAGGTCTTGCCGTCTAGCACGCGGCGAGAGTACCTCGCCCCGTGCTTTGGCCGAACACAGCGACGCTGCTATAATCCATCGTGTCTTGGTTATGTGATCTTGTTGGGTGGGATGAACCATGTTTGAAAAAGTAGCCGATATCGTGCGGCGCTATGATGAATTGAACACCTTGCTCGCCTCGCCCGAGGTAGCGCAAGATTCGACGAGGCTGCGGGCGCTGGCTCAAGAACAGGCCTCGATTGCCGAATTGGTGGAGAACTATCAGGCGTATGTCAAGCTCTCGCAGGAGCTGGAAGATACGCGTGCTATGCTGGCCGAAGAGTCCGACCCCGACATGCGAGATATGGTGGGGAACGAGGTGGCCGAGTTAGAGACACGCTTGGCCGAGGCGGAGAGTCGGCTCAAGGCGCTGCTGGTGCCGCAGGACCCGCGCGATAGCCGCAACGTGATCGTCGAAATCCGGGCGGGTACGGGGGGCGACGAGGCGGCGCTCTTCGCCGCCGATCTCTTTCACATGTACACGCAGTACGCCGACTCCAAAGGTTGGTCGTCTGAGATCCTGAGCGCTAATGAGACGGGCATCGGGGGGTACAAGGAAATCATCTTTGAAGTCAAAGGGCGAGGCGCATTTTCGCGACTCAAGTTTGAAAGCGGCGTCCACCGCGTGCAGCGCGTGCCATCTACCGAGGCCAGCGGACGTATCCACACTTCTACGGCCACAGTCGCGGTGCTGCCCGAAGTGAACGAAGTGGATATTCAGATCAATGAGGGCGATCTGCGGGTAGATGTCTATCGTGCGGCAGGCCACGGCGGACAAGGGGTGAACACCACTGATTCGGCGGTGCGCATCATTCATCTGCCCACCGGCCTAACGGTGCAATGCCAGGACGAACGCTCGCAATTGCAAAACCGCGCGCGCGCCATGTCCATTCTGCGCGCCAGGCTCTATGATCTTGAATACCAGCGCCAATCCAGCGAAATTGACGAGGCGCGACGCAAACAGGTGGGCACCGCCGAACGCAGCGAAAAAATCCGCACCTATAATTTCCCCCAGAACCGCGTCACCGACCATCGCATTGGCCTCTCGCTCTATCGGATCGAGAGCGTTCTGGCGGGTGAGCTAGACCCCTTCATTGACGAATTGATCACCAGCGACCAGGCAGAACGTCTCAAGGGGCAATCGTCCGAAGACGACGACTGACCTATGAGCGAACTATTTGCCCTCGAACAGAGTGCTGAAGGCATCGCTGTGCGCGACGCCGTTGCCTGGGCAAGCGGGTTATTGGCGTCCAAGCAGTGCGATACGCCGCGCCTCGATGCCGAGGTGCTTTTGGGGTTTGTGTTGGGGATGAATCGTGCGCGGCTGCACGCGCGTTGGCGCGACGCGATTGGCGCCGCCTCAGCGGCGCGCTATGCCGATTTGGTCCAGCGACGGGCGCGGCACGAGCCGGTCGCCTATCTCGTTGGCGAGCGTGCTTTTTACGATGTGGATCTCTTTGTTACCAGCGATGTGCTTATCCCTCGCCCCGAAACCGAGCATCTGCTGGAAGAGGCGTTGGCCTGGACGCGCGGTCGAGCGCGCCCGCAGATCAGGGCGCTCGATGTGGGGACCGGCAGCGGCGCGTTGGCGTTGAGCCTAGCGCGCCACCTGCCCCAAGTTGAGGTCTGGGCGGTGGATCGTTCGTTGGCGGCGCTGGACGTGGCGCGGCGCAATTTGGCGCGTTATGGTCTGGAGCGTCGCGTCGCGTTGGTGTGCGGCGATTTGCTCGCCGGTCTAGCAGGGCCGTTCGACCTTATCGTCGCCAATTTGCCCTATATCCCCCGCGCCGACTTGGCGCAACTCGCTCCTGATGTTGCGGATTACGAGCCGCATTTGGCGTTGGATGGCGGCGAGGATGGCCTCGATCTCATTCGACGCCTACTGAGCGAGGCGCCGACGCGCTTGGCCCCTGATAGCCTGTTGCTGCTAGAGATTGATTCTCGTCAGGGTCAGGCTGTGGCGCGCCTGGCCAGCAAGCTGTTCCCCGGTGCCGAGATCGTCGTACTCCAAGATTACGCCGGGCTGGATCGCGTCGTGCGGATTGAGCGCCGAACGAAATATCGCAAAGGATAAGCATGCATTGATGTACAGACTTATCGCTTTCGATCTGGATGGTACTCTACTCAACGATGAGCTGGTCATGTCGCCTCGCGTGCGCCGTGCGCTGGATCAGGCTAGGAAACGGGGTATTTTGCTAACGCTCGCTTCGGGACGGGGCTATCCCGCCTTGCGACCTTGGGTGGATGACCTGGGTTGGATTACGCCCCTCATCTGCTACCAGGGTGCGGTAGTGGCTGACGCGGCGAGCGGGCGCGCCGTATTTCAGCTCACTTTTCCCAAAAGCCAGGCCGTTGATCTGGTGACGTTTGCGCGCGAACGCCACCTCGAATTGCTCTTGTTCGCCGACGATGTCATCTATGTGGAAAATAAGCTCCGTTCCGATGCCTACTATGACAAATGGTTCGGCGGCGCTTTCCGTGTGGTGGATGATCTATTGGCGGCGACCCCCGCCGAGCTGAGCAAATTCATCATCGTGGGCGATGGCGAGGATCTAGATTTCTTGCGGCCAGAGGTCGAGCGCCGTTTTGGCGACCATTTGCAGATCGTGCGCTCACATCGCTTTTTCCTGGAAGGATTGGCCAACGAAGCCACTAAGGGTAACGCCCTAGCCTGGCTTGCGGCGCGGTTGGGGATCGCCCGCGAGGAAACAATGGCCATCGGCGATTCGGGTAACGACCGCTCGATGATCGCCTGGGCGGGCCTGGGTGTGGCGGTGGGCAACGCCTCCGATGAAGCCAAATCGGCGGCGGACTATATCGCGCCCAGCGTGGATGAAGATGGCGTGGCCGAGGTGTTGGAGCGCTTTTGCTTGAGGAATGGCAACCATGAATGAAGGCGACGCGGCAATTGCGACGCGAGTGCTGTGCGCAACCGACGAATGGGCGCTGCAACAAGCTGCGGCGGCGTTGCGCGCCGGCGAGGTAGTGGTTTTCCCTACTGATACCGTTTATGGCGCAGGGTGCGATCTCTGGCAGCCGCGCGCTATCGAGCGCCTCTATTGGGCGAAACAGCGGCCCAAACATCTAGCTATTCCCGTGTTGGTGGCGTCGCCCCAAGATGTGACTCAAGTCGCCAGCATCCTGCCGCCCCGCTTCGATCAAATGGCTGCGCGCTTTTGGCCGGGCGGGCTGACGTTGATTGTGCTGCGCAAACCCACTGTGCCCGATATTCTCTGCGCCGGCGGCCCGACGGTGGCCGTGCGGATGCCTGACCACCCGGCGGCGCGCCGACTTATCGCGTTGATGGGCGGGGCGTTAGCAACCACCAGCGCCAACCTTTCCAGCCGCCCCGCGCCCGTCACGGCGCAAGAAGCGTTGAACGACCTGAATGGCCGCGCGGCGATCGTGCTGGATGGCGGCCCCTGCCCTGGCGGCGTCGCCTCGGCCATTGTGGATTTGACAACCAATCCGCCCGTTCTGCTCCGTTCAGGCGCACTAGACGATGCGTTGCGCCAGGTATTGCCCGATCTCGTTGTGCGCGTCTGAGCAAATGGGCGCTGTAAGCGATGCGTGTGTTGTTCGGCGCGTCTGGCGCTTGCCAGCCCCCAGACTTGATGCTACACTGAGATCATCACCGGCCAGTTTGGCGTTGATCGAAGGATAGAGACTCGATGACCACCCAGGCGCTCTATAACAAGTGGCGTGGGCAAACCTTTGCCGACATCCTCGGCCAAGAGCACATTACCCGAACGTTGCAGAACCAGATCAAGGCTGGGCGTATCGGCCACGCCTACCTTTTCACGGGCCTGCGCGGCACGGGCAAGACCTCTACGGCGCGCATTATGGCCAAGGCGGTCAACTGCGTCGGCCAGACCGACGATCCTCCTTGTAATCAATGTCCCATCTGCCGGGCTGTGACCGAGGGGCGCGCGCTGGATTTGATCGAGATTGACGCCGCCTCGAACCGTGGCATTGATGAAATTCGTGCGCTGCGCGACCGCGTCAACTTTGCCCCCTCGGAGAGCCGCTACAAGGTCTATGTCATTGATGAAGTCCACATGCTCACCAATGAGGCTTTCAACGCACTGCTCAAAACGTTGGAAGAGCCTCCGGCGCATGTGATTTTCATCTTGTGCACTACCGAGCCGCATCGTCTGCCCGATACGGTCCTTTCGCGCTGCCAGCGCTTTGATTTCCGGCGGGGAACTCTGCCCGTCTTGGTGCAGAATTTGCGTCACATCTGCGACGAGGAGCACATCGCGATCGCGCCCGATGCGCTGGAATATATCGCCCGGCAAGCGGCGGGCAGTTTTCGCGATGGCGTGAGCCTGCTGGATCAACTGGCGGCCTACGATGCGGGCGAGGTCACGCTCGAATTGGTGCAACGCGTGCTGGGTTCGCCCGCGGCGAGCCTGGTGGCGCGATTGGCGCGCAGCCTGCTCAGTGGCGATATTGCATCCGGTCTCTATGCCATTGACGAGGCGCTGAATCAGGGGGCCGAGCCGCGCCAGTTTCTCAGCGAAATCCTGGATTACTTGCGTTCGCTGATGCTCGTCCGGGTGGGGAGCGCCGAGAGTCTGGGCTACCTGGGCAGCGAGACGCTGGCTGAGATGCGTCAAGATGTGCAGGTGGATGGTTTCTCGTTGGGGCGCTTGATTCGCGCCATCAAGCTGTTCAACGAGGCGGGACAGAGCCTGCGTACAGCCACCCATCCACGTTTGCCTCTAGAGCTGGCTTTTGTCGAGGCTGCGTTGGCTTCCGATGCGGCGCGAACAGATGCCACTTCTTCAGGTGAAGGGCCATCTGCGACGGCTCCTGCCAGGATGGTGCGAGAGACGCCGTCGGTTGCCGTCCCGCCAATGTCGTCCTCGGCGAGACTAGAGACGCCGGTCGCGGCTGATGATGCCCCTGTCGAACAGGGGGCAGCGACAATGTCCGACAGAGCCGAGGCTAAGGAGAATCTGGCCGTCGAATCGGTTCCCGCGTCTTCAAATGCATCGGCCACCCCGTCTGCTCAGAACGTATCTGCGCCTGATGCGTCCGTTGTAACGCCAGAGACTGGCAAATTGAGTCTGGAATGGGTGCAGGGCAACTGGGAACTGGTGCTCATCAAAATCAAACCCCAGAGCAATCAAGTGAGAGCATTGCTCAATTCCGCTTATCCGATGGCGGTGGATGGCGACAAGGTTATTCTGGCGTGCGAGGCCGATTTTCATCGCGAAAAGCTGATGGAAGGCAAGCGCCAAAGCCTTATTGAGCAAGTGCTATCGGAGGTGATTGGGTCGCCTTGCCGCGTCGAGTGTGTGGTCAAGCCTCTGCCGCAAGACAGGGATACCGCTTCAGACCGGGCGACAGCGCGGCGTGGACAGAATGGCCTGTTCAACGCACCATCAGCGACGCGGTCAGAACCGTCGGCTACGCCAGCCACATCACCGCCCGCCGCTCCCGTGTCGGCGGCGCCCGACGCGCGGACGGAATTGCTGAATCATCCTGCTGTCAAAAAATTGCAGAGACTGGGCGGGCGCGTTTCTCAAGTCATTGTGCCAGATCAAGAAGAAAAGGAGAATCAACGTGGGCAGTAAAGGTAAGAGCAGATTCAAGGCGCCGCGCGTTCCCAGTTCGCCGGGCGCGATGAAGAAGCAGTTCGAGGATTTGCAGACCCAAATGGCCCAGGCGCAAGCCGCATTGGGTGAGCAGGTGGTCACTGCGACAGCGGGCGGCGGGGCAGTGGTGATCGAAATGACCGGGTCGCAAGAGCTTCGCTCCGTGAAAATCAAGCCCGAAGTGGTGGACCCTGAGGATGTCGAGATGCTGCAAGATCTTCTCATGGTAGCGTTCAAAGAGGCGATGCAGAAATCCCAGGAACTGGCCAACCAGGCGCTCGGTCCTCTGGCGGGCGGTATTGATCTGCCAGGGTTGTTCTGATGGCGGCTGTTCCCAAGGCGGTGAACCGGCTGATCGAGGCGTTGGGCCGGCTGCCGGGTATCGGGCCGAAAACTGCCTCGCGTCTTACCTATTTCCTGTTGCGCGCCGGCCAAGAAGAGGCGACGGCATTGGCCAACGCGCTATTGGGCTTGCATCAGCATACTGTGCTATGCGCCGTGTGCTGCAACATCAGCGAAGAGTCGCCCTGCGCCATCTGCTCGGATTTGGGCCGGGAGCGCGAGACGATCTGTGTGGTCGAAGAACCGCTGGATGTATTGGCCGTCGAGAACACGGGGCGCTACAAAGGGCTGTACCACGTGTTGCACGGGCATATCTCGCCGATTGAGCGCATCGGCCCGGACGAATTGCGCATTCGCGAGCTGATGAAACGGCTTGACGGTGTGCGTGAAGTAATTATCGCCACGAACCCTACTTTGGAAGGCGACGCCACGGCAATCTATCTGGCTCGTCTGATCGAGCCGCTGGGCATCTCGGCCACGCGCTTGGCGCTTGGTTTGCCGCGCGGCGGCGATCTGGAGTACACCGATCGCGTTACCTTGGCCGAGGCGTTGGCCGGGCGACGGCGTATGTAAGCTAAAACAGGCATTGTAGTGCATTTTGACGGAACCTCCCCCTTGTGCTATACTCCTCCTTCGCTGCGCTCGACGTAGCGCTGCTTACCAAACGAAAGTGACCGCAGACGAAGCGCTGGGCCGATTTGACGAGGGGAATCGAGTGTGCTACAATCCCTCCCCGGTGCAAAGAATGTTGCGGGTGCGGGCAGGGAAAGCAGGCCGTTTTGACAGAGAAACGGAGATGTGCTAGAATAGCCCGCGCGCTGAGGAGCGCGGCCCGCGTGGCAAATGGATTGCGACAGCGATCTTGATGTCAAGGCGGTGATTTGACAAGCGATACCGGGTGTGCTAGAATCCACACTCGCCCGTGGAGATAAGAGCGGGCGGACACCTTAACAACTGAAGAGTGACGAGAGAGAGCTTAGGGGCCCTTGAGGAGTGAAT
>CAZYPJ010000064.1:0-367 GCA_964649365.1 uncultured Anaerolineales bacterium
AAGACGACCGTAACGTTGGATGGGCAGACCGTCAAAGTGACGCTTTGCACGCGCTGCTTGCGCACCCTGAACAAGGCCTAACGTCCTCGCCCAGGCAACGATCTGCACACAAGGCCAGCCCCCCATCGGGGCGCTGGCCTTGTTTTGCGTCCCGTTCGCGCGGCTCATAGCGCCGCCCTGATTTGCGCCATCGCCGCCCGAATGCCCTGCGGGTTGGCAAAGATCGCCGGCCCCCTCACGCACCCATCCGCCCCCGCCCTCACCAGGTCGGTCAGCGTGCTCAGATTGGCGCGCCCCTCCACGGCAATAGAACAAGCCCGGCCGCGGGGCTCCCACACCGGGATGATCGAAAACGCTGCCGGCGCCA
>CAZYPJ010000064.1:377-15439 GCA_964649365.1 uncultured Anaerolineales bacterium
AACAATCCAGGCCGCGTTCATCCAACATCTGGCGCAGACGACGTACTTTTGCCAACGTCGTCGGGATCAGCGTCTGCCCGCCAAAACCCGGGTTCACCGTCATCACCAGCACCGAATCCACCTGATCCAACACCTCTTCCAGCGACACGAGCGGCGTCGCCGGGTTGAGCGTGACCGAGGGCGCAGCTCCTACCTCGCGGATCTGCTGCAAGGTGCGGTGCAGGTGTGGGCACGTCTCGACGTGCACCGTGATCGTATCGGCCCCGGCGCGCGCGAAATCGGCGATGTAGCGCTCGGGCTGCTCGATCATCAGGTGTACGTGCAACGATAACCCCGTGATAGGCCGCAGGGCGCGCACCACCAACGGCCCAATGGTGATATTGGGCACGAAATGGCCATCCATCACGTCAATGTGCAGCAGGTCGGCGCCGGCCTGCTCGGCTTCGCGCACTTGCTCGCCCAAGCGGGCAAAATCCGCCGAGAGAATAGAGGGCGCGATCCGAATGGGGCGGCGGGGCGGCGGTAGAGTGGCCATTTTGCTAACCTTGCTGTTCGAGGCTGAGATATTTGCCGCGCAATTGGCCGCAGCCCGCCTGAATATCCTGGCCGCGCCGCAAGCGCACCGTCGTCTGGATGCGGTTTTTGACTAGAATCTCTTGAAAGCGCAGGGCGCGCTCGGCAGAGGAAGGCTCGTAATGGCTGTTGACGGTGGGGTTGAGCGGGATCAGGTTGACATGGCAGAGCAAGCCCGCCAGCAGGCGAGCGACGCCCAGGGCGTGGGCGTCGGCGTCGTTCACATCGCGCACCAGCACGTACTCGAACGTGACGCGACGCCCCGTGCGTTCGATATAGAGCTTGATGGCTGGAAATAACCGCTCCAGGGGATAGTGGCGATTGATCGGCACAAGCTGGTCGCGCAGGGCGTTATCGGGCGCGTGCAATGAGATCGAAAGCCCCACCTCGGCCCCCTCGCGCGCCATGCGCTCGATGCCCGGCACAATGCCTACCGTCGAGATGGTAAAGCGACGCATCCCCAGCGCCAACCCCTCGCGATCATTGAGGATCGCGATCGCTTTCCACACAGCATCGAAATTGAGCAGCGGCTCGCCCATGCCCATGAACACCACATTGGTCACATGGGCGTTTTCGGCCTTGAGCCGCCGCGCATAGTACAACACCTGCCCGGTGATCTCGCCTGCGGCCAAGTCGCGCGCAAACCCGCTCTGGCCGGTGGCGCAAAAGGCGCATCCGACGGGGCAGCCGATCTGCGACGAAACGCACAACGTGTTGCGGTTAGTATAGCGCATCAGGACGGTCTCAAAGGCGTGGCCATCGTGCGTCTGAAAGAGCGCCTTTTCGGTGAGGCCGTCGTCCGAGATCAACGTATCCAGCGGGCGAAGCTGCCCGACAAAGGTTTCCTCGGCCAAGCGCTGGCGCAACTCTTTGGGCAGGTTGACCATCTCATCGGGATTATTGGTGAGCGAATTATAGATCCAACGCCAGATCTGGGCGGCGCGAAAACGGGGCTGGCCCCAGGCGCCGACGCGTTGCACCAGTTCATCGTACGATAAATCCATCAGATCGAAACGCTCGACCGCCATAGAACGCCAACCGTCCTTTATAGGCAAACCCGCGCCTAGCTGCGCCGCCGCGAGCCGCTCAGGATAAAGAGATAGTACAAGATCGTCGAAAGCGCCTGGGCCGCCGCCGCTACATAGGTCAGCGCCGCCGCCGAGAGCACCTCGCGCACACCCTGCTCGTCGGCCACGCCAATCAACCCGCCCCGCGAGAGCATCTCTACAGCGCGGCGGCTGGCGTTGAACTCGACGGGCAATGTCACTAGCGCGAACACCAACGTGCCCGAAAAGAGCAACAGGCCGATCAACGACAGATTCGGGATCGGCAACAACATGCCGCCGATAAAGATGATCGGGCCGAGCCACGAGCCGATTTGCACGATGGGCACCATGCCGCTGCGCAGCTTGAGCGGCGCATAGTCTTCTTGATCTTGCATGGCATGGCCCACCTCGTGCGCCACGATGCCGAGCGCCGCCACCGAAGGCGAGCGCGCCACCCCCGCCGAAAGGTGCAAGGTCTTGTTGCGCGGGTCATAGTGATCCGAAAGCTCGCCGGCGGCCTCGTGCACGCTGACGTTGCCCAATCCGTTCATCGTGAGCAGCCGCTGCGCCGCCTCATAGCCGCTAAGGTTGTTCATGTTGCGCACACGCTGTTGCTTTTGATAGGCGCGGCGCACTTTGTATTGCGCGTACAGGCCGAGCAGCAGGGCCGGCAAGGCGAAGAGATAATACGTCGGGTTGAACATTGGCCAATGCATATCACATACCTGCTTTCTAACCGGGCTGACACTGTAAGTATATATCAGGCCCAGCCCGCTGTAAAGCGCGCTTACAGTCAACTTTGATGCGAGCACAAGATGCTAAACGCCTCGCCACGCGCACAAGGCGCTAGACTACCGTAGCTGCGCCCCTCGTGGGCGCCGGGGCGTTTAGAAAAACATACCCCGCTAGTAGTTCAGACCTGACCCAAGGCGCGCTTCCACAGGCGGATCAACGTCGGCAAATCCTCGACGATCAGGTCGGGCTTGAACTCGGCGCGCTCGGCTTCGTCCAAGGTCGAGATGCCGGTGAGCACCAAGATGCTAGGCACCCCGGCGCGATGGCCGGCCAACACGTCGGTATCCAAGCGGTCGCCCAGGATGACCGTCTCTTCCGCTTTGGCCCCTAGCAGCTTGAGCGCCTGTTGGGTGATGATCGGCTCAGGCTTGCCCACGATGGTGGGGGTCACATCGGTGGCGGCTACCAGCGCGGCAATGATGCTGCCCGCGCCGGGGATGATGTCCTTTTCCAGGGGATAAGTCTTGTCGGGATTGGTGCCGATGAACTTGGCTCCGTCACGGATAGCCAGGCAGGCGGTCTTGAGCTTTTCAAAGGTGATGCCCTTGTCCCAGCCACAGACCACGTACTCGGCGTCGCGCCCGGCCAACACAAAGCCGCGCTTTTCGAGCTGTTCGATCAACCCCTGCTCGCCCACCACGTTGACCTTGGTTCCCGCCGGGGCAAACGTCGCCAAGTAGGCCGCCGTCGCCGCGCCCGAGGTCATCACCGACTCCTCACGCACGCGGACGCCCACTTTGGCCAGGCGCTCGACGAACTGGGCGGGGCTGAGCGTCGAGTTGTTGGTGACCAACAGATATTGGATGCCATTCGCCTCGGCGAAAGCGATCAGTTCGGGGCCGCCGGGCAAGCCCGTCAGCCCGCGATACAGCACACCATCCATATCAATCAACATGTTGCGAATGCCAGCTAGATTCAACGTCATTTCTTGCTCCAAACCCTATAGGATTAGCGATTACAAACGAGACCAGAGCCGCGCCGCCAATTCGCGCGCGTGGGCGGCGATAGCGCGTTCGTCAATAGTCGTGAACTCGCCGCGCCGAATCACGACGCGGCCCGCCACGATGACCGTATCCACCCGCGCGCCGTCGCGCCCCAACGCCAGGTGTTGGGATAGATTCTGCGCCGTGAGCGGCGTCGGGCTGGCGTAATCCACCAGGATCAAATCGGCCAGCGCGCCCTCGGCCAATACGCCCACGCGCTCGCGCAAGATGCGCGAGGCCATCGCCGGGTTGCAGCGCAGGGCCATCTCGGCCACAAGGTCGGTAGGCCGCGCCAGCGGCGCTTCGGGGTTGTGCAGCAGATAGGCCACGCGCATCTCGCTCAGCAGACTACCGGAAAAACCATCAGCGCCCAGGCAGACGTTCAAGCCGCATTTCCGCCAATTGTCCAGGGGCGCCTTGCCGCCCCCCAACCGCAACGCCGCGCTGGGGGTATAGATGGCCCACCCCTTGGCCTGGCTCAACACCTCGGCCTCGCGCTCGGAAAGGTGCGTGCAGTGCGCCACACACGCTCGCGGCCCCAACAGGCCATAGCGCCGCAAATGGTCGAGCGTCGGCTGGCCGTAGCGTTCGGCGTTGGCGCGCATTTCGATCTGATCCTCAGAGAGGCTGATATGCAGCCCGATGTCGGCCAGGGCTGCCGTACCAGCGACAGCCGAGAGCGTGCCATCGGACAGGGCGCGCGAGGCGTCCAACCCCATCATCGCGCTGAGCGCAGCTTCGCCCCGCACGCGCTGGGCAAAGCGGGCGTTTTCCTGCACGGCCTTACGAGCGTTCTCCACGCCGTGCTGGTCGCTCACTTGATACGAGAGGTTAGCGCGCACGCCTATCTGGAGTGCGGCCTCGGCCATCGCATCGAGCGCATAGGGCGTAGCTGAGAACGAGATGTGCTGGTCGAACAACATCGTCACGCCGCTGCGCAACGCCTCGGCGCAAGCCAGCAAAGCGGCGTAGCGCATATCTTCGTACCCCAGCGCCTCGCCTAGGCGAACCCACAGGCGGCGCAGTGTGAGGTATGCGTTGGCGCTCGCATCCAAACTGACGCCGCGAGTCAACAGTCGGTGCAGATGGGTGTGCGCGTTCACCAGGCCGGGCAACACGAGCATCCCCTCGGCGTCGAGCCGCTCTTCTGTTGGAAAACGCGCGACTAGATCATCACCCGCGCCGATAGCGGCGATGCGAGCGCCTTCGATGCGCAACGCAGCGCCTTCCAGCAGACGGTCGTTATCGCCCGTTAGAATTATCCCCCCGACAATGAGCATGACCCACCTTTCCCCATTCGGGCAGGGGGATTATACCATAGGCGCGGCCCTGAACCTAAGCGCCGTTTCCCACTGTGGGGCAAATTGAGTATCATGCGGGTAACATCCATTGAGCACAGCGGCGCTGTGCGACGAACAACAGAGGAGCAAAATGACCACCACAACCATTGACGCCCGTGGATTGCCCTGCCCTCAACCTGTCATCCTCACCCGCAACGCCATGCGCGAGGCGCAAGAACTGACTGTGCTCGTCACCGGGCGCGACCAGGTAACCAACGTCAGCCGCCTGGCTGAAAAGGCCGGCTGGCAAACGCAGCTGGAACAACGTCCCGATGGCTACGCCATCCACCTGGTCAAAGGCCAGGAGCCGGTGGCCGAGCCGGAGCTGACCACCGATCTGACCTCGTGCGACATCTCGCGGCGGACGGTGGTAGTGGCGGCCAGCGACCAGATGGGGCGCGGCGACGACGAATTGGGCGCGATCCTCGTCCGCGCGTTTTTTCACACCCTCACGGAGAGCAATTCGTTGCCAGGAACGATCATTTTTTACAACACCGGCGTCAAGCTGGCGGCAGAGGGATCGCCCATCCTCGATGACTTGCGCGACTTGCAGGGCAAAGGGGTCGAAATCCTGGCCTGCGGCACGTGCCTGGGCTATTTCAACCTCAAAGAGCGCCTAGCGGTGGGGACGATCTCCAACATGTACACCATCTCTGAGACGCTTCTCGGCGCCGCGCATATCGTGACGCTCTAGCGCCACCCCAATCTGTTGAAGGAGCCGAGCATGAACCTGAGTAATTGTCGCCTGGTGGATCTCACCTATATCATCACGCCAGAGTCCGGCGCGCGCCCCGTGCACGTCGAGCGCGTGCCCGCGCCTGAGGCTGTGCCCGATGGATTATGGTATATCATGCACAAGGTCGAGATGACGCTCAACCACGTGGGCACGCACATCGAGGCGCCCTATCACGTGCGCCAGGACGGTATGGATGTGGCCGCTGTGCCGTTGGAGAAACTTTGCGGCGAGGCGGTGGTGCTCGATTTGCGTTATGTCACGCCGGGAGGCGTCGTCACCGAGACGAATGTGCGCCGCGCAGCGGAAAAGGTCGGCGGCGTGCATCCGGGCGACATCGTGCTGGGGCGGTTCGATTACGATGGGACGCCCGGCATGAGCCGTAATTTCACCGCCGAGGCCATCGCCTATCTGGTGGACGCAGGGATCAAGCTGATGGGCGTGGACTTGGGCGGCGTCGAGCTGCCCAATTCGGACCCGCGCCACGTGGATCAATACAACCACCACCAACTGCTCGACCACGACATCTGCCTGATCGAGAATGTGGCCAACCTAAAAGCCTTAACCAAGCCGCGAGTGTACGTCTGTGCGCTGCCGATCCCGATCAAGGGGCTGGATAGCTTTCCAATTCGGCTGGTCGCGTGGGAAGAACAATAAGGCTTACTGCACAGCACACATAATGACAACGACGTAGAGCTTGGAGGGCGGTCGAATTGCCTATGTCCTAGCTTGGCGCTATAATGCCCGCTAGATAAGGCCCGCGCCGGTTCCAGCATGGGGTGTGCTATGAATGCGATCCACATTGAGTACCCGCCCGAAATCCTTTGGGCGCTACAGCAAGAACCTGACGAATTTGAATCCGAAGCTCGACTGCTTTTGGCGATCAAGCTATATGAGATGGGCAAGCTGACTACTGGTTTGGCTGCCAAATTGGCGAATGTGCCTCGCGCCGCTTTCATTTTCATTATTGGGCGTTACAAGCTCTCGCCGTTCGGTGAGACAGCTAACGAGTTGGAAGAGGATTGGGACAATGCGCGCCAGGCCAGTCGTCCTCAATAACACGCCCCTGGTGGCGCTCTGGATTGTTGGGCAGCTAGAGCTGCTGCGCGAGTTGTACAGCGAGGTACTCATTCCTGAGCCAGTCAAGAATGAGTTCCTTGCTATCGAACGCAATCAGCGGCAGGCCGCGCTGGACGCTGCCCCCTGGATCAAGGTTGTATCCCTTGCGAATCCTCAACGAATGCTGGCCTACACGGGTCTCGATGAAGGCGAGGCTTCCGTTCTTGCTCTAGCAGAAGAACTCGATGCCTCTTTGGTCATCGTAGACGAGCGAAAAGGGCGACGGTATGCCAAGAGGCTAGGGCTGGCCGTCACAGGAACGATGGGTATTCTCCTGCTTGCTAAAGAACAGGGCCTAATCGCGACCATTGCGCCATTACTGCTCGCATTACAAGGATCGGGCTTGTACCTTGATCCTGATCTTGTGCATCAGGTCTTGGCGCTTGCCCAGGAAAATAGTTAACAAGTTGAACCTGCATGATGTTTCCTAACTGGCTATCACCATTCACGAATTAAAAGGAGATACGACATGGGCAAAACGATCGGTTTCATTGGGTTGGGGATTATGGGCGCGCCGATGGCGGGCCATTTAATGAACGCCGGGCACAAGATCATCTGCTACGATGTGGTGCCGGCCGCCGTCGAGCGCCTAGTAGCCCAAGGGGCCGAAGCGGGGACATCGCCCGCGGACGTGGCCAGCAAGGTCGAAATCGTCATCTCGATGGTGCCCGATTCGCCCGATGTGGAAAAAGTCTATCTGGGCGAAAACGGCGTGCTGGCAGGGGCCAAACCCGGCACGTTGCTGGCGGATATGTCGAGCATCTCGCCGGTGGTGGCCAAGAAGGTGGCCGCCGCCGCCGCTGAAAAGGGTTGCCCCATGCTCGATGCGCCGGTGAGCGGCGGCGAGCGCGGCGCCAAAGAGGCCAAGCTCTCGATCATGGTGGGCGGCGACCCCAAGGTGTTCGAGCAGATGGCGCCGATCTTTGAGGTGATGGGCAAGCCCACGTTGTGCGGCGCGTCGGGCGCGGGGCAGACGGTCAAAGCCTGCAACCAAATCCAGGTGGCCATGAACTTTATCGGCCTGGCTGAGGCGTTGGTGTTGGGCGCCAAGGCGGGCGTGGACCCCGAGATCATCATCAAGGTACTGAGCGCCGGTTACGCGCAGACGCGCGTGATGGACGTGCGCGGCCCGCTGGTCATCAAAGGCGATTTCGCGCCCGGCTTCCGCGCCCGCTTCCATCACAAGGATCTGAACATCATCCGCGAGGCGGCCCGCGCCTATGGCGTCAGCCTGCCCGCCTCCAACTTGGCCCACGAGCTGTTCACCGCCATGCAGGCCAACGGCTGGGGCGACTTGGATCATTCCGCTGTGGTCAAGGTGATCGAAAAGCTCAGCAATTTCGAGCTGCCGTACAAGAAATAGCTGCATCGCCAATGATAGAAACGGCGCGGTTCGGTAGGGGCGATCCTGCGTGATCGCCCAGGGCAGGGTAGGCCATCGCCCAGGGCGGCCACACAGGGCCGCCCCTACCGAAGCGCGCCGTCTTGTGTACTAGCCCAGCGCCGCCGCGCGCAGCGACGCGACATAGGCGCGCAACGTCTCGGCCCCGAGGGGGGCGCGCTCGACAATGGCGCTGCCCACAATCACGCCATCGGCCAGGGGCGCAAGCGCCCGCGCCTGGTCGGGCGTCGAGACGCCAAACCCCACTGCAATGGGCGTCGCGGCATAGCGCCGCGCCCGATCCAACAGCGCGCCCACATCTGGCCCCGCTTGCAACGCTGCGCCCGTTGTACCCAAGCGCGAAACGACATAGAGGAACCCCGTGGTGGCCTGGGCAATGGCCGCTAGGCGCTCGTCGCTCGTCGTCGGCGCGATGAGAAAGACCAACGCCAGCCCCGCGCGTTCGCACGCCGATTGCAAAGGGTCAGCCTCTTCGGGCGGCAGATCGGGCACGATCAGGCCATCCACGCCCGCCGCCGACGTATCCTGGGCGAACGCCTCCGGGCCGTAAGACAAAATGGGATTATAATAGCCCATCAGCAGCAGCGGGATAGTCACGCCTTCGCGGCGCAGCGTCGCCGCCAGGTTCAGACAATCGCGCGGCGTGACGCCCGCTTCCAGCGCCGCATAGCTGGCGCGCTGAATGGTGGGGCCATCGGCCATCGGATCGGAAAAGGGCACGCCCAGTTCGATCAGGTCGGCGCCGCCATCTTGCAGGGCGCGCGCCAGACTTGCGCTTTCGGCCAACGAGGGATAGCCCGCCGTGAGAAAAGTGATGAGCGCCGCGCGCCGTTCGGCGCGAGCGGTGGCAAAGGCGGCGGCGACCGCCGCAACGCCGCGAGGTTCGTTGATCTGCTTCATAGCGCCGCGCCTCCTAGTTCGTGGATGACCGTATCCAAGTCTTTATCGCCGCGCCCCGATAGATTGACCAGCAAGATCGCCTCCTGCGGCAAGGCAGCCGCCCGGCGCATGGCCTCGGCCACGGCGTGCGATGATTCCAACGCCGGCAAAATGCCCTCGTTGCGCGCCAGCGCCTGAAAAGCGGCCAGCGCCTCAGCATCCGTAGCGACGGTGTAGCGGGCGCGCCCCAGTTCGCGCAGATAGGCGTGCTCGGGGCCGACGGCGGCGTAATCTAGCCCAGCGGAAACCGAGTGCGTCGCGGCGATCTGCCCGTGTTCATCTTGCAGCACATACGATTTGACGCCGTGCAGCACGCCGACGCGCCCTTTGGCCGCATCGGCAAAACGCGCCGCGTGCCGCCCAGTCTCGACGCCCTCGCCGCCGGCCTCCACGCCGATTAGTGCCACCGAGTCGGCCAGGAAAGCATGAAACAGGCCGATGGCATTCGAGCCGCCGCCCACGCAGGCGATGAGCGCATCGGGCAGGCGCCCGGCCTGCGCGACGATCTGTTCCCTGGCCTCGACGCCAATGATGGCCTGGAAATCGCGCACCATGGTGGGGTAGGGATGCGGCCCCAGCGCCGAGCCGAGCAGATAGTAGCTATCGCGTACGTTGAGCGCCCAATCGCGCAGGGCCTCGTTGATGGCGTCTTTGAGGGTGCGGCTGCCGGCGTCCACCGGGCGCACCTCAGCGCCCAGCAGCTTCATACGCAGCACATTGGGCGCCTGGCGAGCCATGTCGTCGCTGCCCATATAGACAACGCACGACAGCCCCAGCAACGCCGCCGCCGTGGCCGTGGCCACGCCGTGCTGGCCCGCGCCCGTCTCGGCGATGAGCCGCGTCTTACCCATGCGCTGCGCCAACAGGGCTTGGCCCAGGGCGTTGTTGATCTTGTGCGCGCCGGTGTGGGCTAAATCCTCGCGTTTGAGCCAGATTTGCGCGCCGCCGCAAGCCGCGCTGAGGCGCTGCGCATGGGTGAGCGGCGTGGGTCGCCCCACGTAATCGCGCAGCAGCGCAGCGAGCTGCCGCTGGAAACTTGCGTCGCGGCGCGCCTCGGCGTAGGCCGCCTCCAGTTCCAGCAATGGGGCCATCAACGTCTCAGCCACGTAGCGCCCGCCGTAAGCGCCGAAATAGCCTCGGGCATCGGCCTCGGCGCGCATAGCAGTAGAGGTATTGGTCATGGTTGCACCTTTCTGACGTTTTCGATGAATCGCGCCACCTTGTCCGGGTCTTTGCGGCCAGGGGCGGATTCTACGCCCGAAGCCACGTCCACGCCCCAGGGATGGGCGATGGCGATGGCCTGAGCAACGTTGTCGGGCGTCAGGCCGCCCGCCAGGATGAGGCGCTCGGGGCGGTCGCGCTCCTCGGCCAATAGTTCCCATTGCAGGGTCTGGCCCGTCCCGCCCAAGCGTTGTGGGTCGTACCTGTCGAGCAGGTGCGCCCAGGCCAAGCTATCGCGCATGGCACCCCACGGCACGATGTCGGCCACGCGGTGCGCCAGGATAACGGGCGCGCCTACCTCGCCCGGATAGCCCGTTCCGTGCCATTGGATATAGTCCGGCGCGCAATGCGCGATGATCCGACGGATCTCGGCGTCCGTCCCCTGGGCGAGCACCCCTACTGCCCCGGCCCGGCAACCCTCGCTGCGCAGGGCGGCGGCGATCTCGGCCAGCGCAGCAACGTCCACATGGCGAGGGCTGCTCGGGACGAGAATAAAGCCCAGTAGATCGGCCCCGCAGCGCCAGGCCCAGCGTGCATCTTCCAGGTTGGTGAGGCCACAAATTTTGACGACGGTCATCGCCCGGCATCCGCTAGTTCTCGCAGCTTGGCGACGGGGTCGGGCGCCGTAACCAGCGCCTCGCCAATCAGCGCCGCGTCCACGCCCAAGCGCGCCAACTCGCGCATCTGCGCCGGATCGTGGATGCCGCTTTCGGATACCACCAGGCAGCCCGGCGGGATCAGCGGGCGCAATTCGCGCGTGGCGGCCAAGTCCACCGTGAAATCGGCCAAGCTGCGATTGTTGACGCCGATCAGCGGCGGATGCAGCGCCAGGGCGCGCGCCAACTCCTCGCGGTTGTGCACTTCAACCAGCGGCGTTAGCCCCAGAGCCAGCGCCTGGCCTATAAGATGGCCAAGCGTCGCGTCGTCCAGCGCTGCGACGATCAGCAGCACGGCATCGGCCCCCGCCGCGCGCGCTTCGAGAAGCTGATAGGGGTCGAGGATGAAATCTTTGCGCAGCAGCGGGCGCGGGCAACCGGCCCCATCCAGCGCGCGGCGCGCGACGGTGAGATCGGCCAACCGCCCCTGGAAGCGCCCCGGCTCGGTCAGCACCGAAATAGCGTCGGCCCCGCCGGAGGTATAGGAGAGCGCCGTCTGCGCCGGATCGAGGCCCAGGTTAAGCGCGCCTTTGGAGGGCGAGGCGCGCTTGACCTCGGCAATGATAGCGACGCCCGGGCGCTTGAGCACCGCCAATAGGTCGCGCGGCGGAGGGCAAGCGGCCAGCGCCTCGCGCAACGCCTCGGCGGGCGTGGTTGCTTTGCTTTGTGCGACGCGAACGCGCGTCTCAGCCAGGAGGGTATCGAGGATCATTGCGCCCCCTGAGAGAAAGCGATGAGTTGTTCCAGCACAGCCCGCGCCCGGCCGCTATCCACCGCGTCGGCGGCCAGCGCCAGCCCATCGCGGAGATCGCCCGCCGCGCCCACCGCCGCCAGGGCCAAGCCGGCGTTGAGCAACGCCGCGTCGCGCTGCGGCCCTCTGGCCCCAGCCAGGATATCGCGCGTGACGCGCGCGTTCTCGGTCGCATCGCCGCCGCGCAAGGCGGATGACGGCGCGCTGACGAGGCCCAGGCCCGCCGCGTCCACTGTCATACACGTAACCTGGCCGTTGCGCAGGCAAGCCACATAGTTGGGGCCAGAGAGCGCCATCTCATCCAGCCCTTCAGCGCTGCTGACGACATTGGCTGCTTCAGATCCCCGTTCGCCCAGCCCATGGGCCAACGGCTCGACCAGAGCGCGATCGTACACGCCCACCACCTGCGCCGAGGCGCCCGCCGGGTTGGTGAGCGGCCCGAGGATGTTGAACACCGTGCGCACGCCCATCTCGCGGCGCGGCCCGATGGCGTGCTTCATGGCCGGGTGCAGCTTGGGCGCAAAGAGAAAGCCAAAGCCGACCTCGTCAATGCAGCGCGCCACTTGTTCGGGCGCCAATTCCAGGTTGACGCCCAGCGCCGTGAGCACGTCGGCGCTGCCGCAACGGCTCGAGACCGAGCGATTGCCGTGCTTGGCCACCCCCACGCCCGCCCCCGCCACGATCAAGGCTGCTGTAGTGGAGATGTTGAACGTGTGCGCGCCATCGCCGCCCGTGCCGCAAGTATCCACCAATGGCTTACGGTTGGGGCGCACCGGTGTGGCATAGCGGCGCATGGCCCGCGCAAAACCAGTGATCTCGGCCACGGTCTCGCCTTTGGCGCGCAGCGCCGCCAAATAAGCCCCGATCTGCGCCGGCGTGGCCTCGCCCGCCATGATGCGTTCCATCACGCTCTCGGCTTCTTCGGTAGTGAGATGCTCGTGTTGCAGCGCCCGCGCGATGGCGCCGGGCAGATCAATGCTACTCGGCGCACCGGTCTCTTCTGCGCCTGCAGCGGCGCCTACGCGCAGGCCGAGGAAATTCTTGAGCAGTCGCTTGCCGTGCGGCGTGAGGATGGATTCAGGGTGGAATTGCACGCCGTAAGTTGGGGCGCTCACATGGCCCAACGCCATAATTTCTCCCTCGGCGGTGCGAGCCAGCGCGCGTAACGACCCAGGCAGCGGCTCTTGCACGATCAGCGAATGATAGCGGGTGGCCTCGAACGGCGTGGGGATGCCGGCAAAGAGCGGCCCGCCCTGGTGTATGATGCGCGAGGTCTTGCCGTGCATCAGGCGCGGAGCGCGGCTCACCACCCCACCGAAATGGTGGCCGATGCCCTGGTGCCCCAAGCAAACGCCCAGGATGGGAATCTGCCCGTGAAAGCGTTGGATCGCCTTGAGCGAGATGCCCGCGTCGCGCTCCGGCGCGCCCGGGCCGGGCGAGATGACCAGGTGCGTGGGGTTCATGCTCACCAACTCGCCGATGGTAATGCGATCGTTGCGAAAGACCCACGGGTCGGCGCCCAACTCGCCCAGGTATTGCACCAGGTTATAGGTAAACGAATCATAGTTATCTATGACGATAATCATGAGAAACCTCCTGTGTCAATTGGAAACCAGGCCGCGCTCGGCCAGCAATAGCGCCTGCGAAAGCGCCTTCAGCTTGTTCTCGGTCTCTTCGTATTCGCGAGCGGGGTCCGAATCGGCCACTAGGCCAGCGCCCGCCTGCAAATAGACCCGGTCGCCTTTCATCACCATAGTGCGGATGGCGATGCAGGTATCCATGTTGCCCGAAAAGCCGAAATAGCCCACCGCCCCGGCATACGGCCCGCGACGCTCCGGCTCTAGCTCTTCGATGATCTCCATGGCGCGCACTTTCGGGGCACCCGAGACCGTGCCCGCCGGAAAACAGGCGCGAAAGACATCAAAAGCATCCTTGTTGGGGCGCAGTTCGCCCTGCACGTCCGAGACGATGTGCATCACGTGCGAATAGCGTTCCACTTCCATCATGATGGGTGTATGCACCGTGCCATAGCGACACACGCGGCCCAAATCGTTGCGGGCCAAATCCACCAGCATCACGTGCTCGGCGCGCTCTTTGGGGTCGGCCAAGAGTTCCTCGGCCAGGGCGCGATCTTGCGCGGCGTCGACGCCGCGTGGCCGCGTGCCCGCCAGCGGGCGGCTCTCGACGACGCCGCGATCCAGCCGCACCAACACCTCGGGAGAAGAGCCGATCAGCCGCACGCCGTCGGGCAATTCCAGGTAGAACATATAGGGCGAAGGATTGACCCGCCGCAGCGCGCGGTAAATCTCGAACGGCGCCGCCGCCGTGCGCCGATGGCTGCGCCGCGACAACACCACCTGGAAAATGTCGCCGGCGGCGATATATTCTTTGGCCTGGCGCACCCCCGCTTCGTAAGCCTCGCGGCCGTAAGCCGATTGGAACGGCTCGACGCTGGGCGCGACGCTCGCCATGGGCGGCTGGGACGCGGGTACAGGGCGACGCAGGCGCGCCGCGATTTCGTCCAGGGCGGCCTCGGCGGCGCGCTGGCCCTCAGCCTCTGGCTCGTCGGCGTTACGATGGACGATCAGCAGCAGCGAGTGCTTGATGTGGTCATAAATCACCAGCCGGTCGCAGATCATAAAGAACGACTCGGGGAGATTCAGCGTGTCGGGCGCTCGCTCGGGCAGGCGCTCGAACGAGCGCACCAAGTCGTAGCCCATATAGCCCACCGCCCCGCCGGTAAAGCGCGGCAGCCCTTCGGGCAGGTCGGCCTCGTAACGTGGCATGATGCGGCGCAACACGTCCAGCGCGTCGCCATCCTGGGGGGTAAACTCGTCCCAGCGGCCCTCGCCTTCCACCACGATCCGGTCGCGCCACGATTTCAGGATCGCCCGTGGTTGCACGCCGATCATCGAATAGCGCGCCAGGTGTTCGCCGCCCTCCACGCTTTCCAGCAGGAACGACGGCCCCAGTCCGCGCAGCTTCAAATACACCGAGATCGGCGTGTCCATGTCGGCGGAAAGCTCGCGGATCACCGGGCGTAATTGGGTTGCTTCGCCCACTTTTAGCTGTGTCATCGTCTCGACCATCCTTTCCATTGGCGAATAGAATGAAAAAAGCCCCTCGCCACGCTGCGGGTTCAGTCGTTCGCCGACTGAAACTACAGCGGGACGAGGGGCCGATGGTCTCAGCTCCCCGTGGTGCCACCCACTTTAGGTTGCCGCCCGACAAAAAAACCCGTCGGGAGACGGGTTTTCATTGCGGCCAACCTCTCTCTGCGAATACGGGGCTTGCATCACACTTTACGGATCCATGCCCGATATTCCGCGCTCAGATAACGGTGCGTTTCCGGTGCGGACTAGTCGAGCCATTTCGGCTCTTTCGGCGCACAGCTTCCAGGTCCATTCCCTCTTGCCGTGGGCGTCGGATTCGCACCAGCCTCCGACTCTCTGAGCCTCGCCACACGAGGTACTATCCCTGATCTACGCTTTTATAAGCTATCAA
>CAZYPJ010000065.1:0-3778 GCA_964649365.1 uncultured Anaerolineales bacterium
TAATCTAGGTGCCGGCTGGGGGGCGCAACCTGTTGGTTGTGGGCGAGGAGATCGTGGGCGAGGCGCTGGCGACGCTGGTGCTGAACAAGCTGCGCGGGGTGTTGAACATCTGCGGGGTGAAGGCTCCGGCGTTCGGCGACCGGCGCAAGGAGATGCTGCGCGACATCGCCATCCTGACGGGCGGGCAAGTGATCACCGAGGAGATGGGGCGCAAGCTGGAGACGGCGCAGTTGGCCGACCTGGGCGAAGCGCGACGCGTGGTGTGCGACAAGGACAACACCACCATCATCGAGGGCAAGGGCGCGCCCGCCGAGATCAAGGGGCGCATCGAGCAGATCAAGGCCCAGATCGAGACCACGACCTCGGACTATGATCGGGAGAAGCTGCAAGAGCGCCTGGCCAAACTGGCGGGCGGCGTGGCCATCATCCGCGTGGGCGCGGCCACGGAAGTGGAACTGAAAGAGAAGAAGCACCGCGTCGAGGACGCGCTGTCGGCGACGCGCGCGGCGGTGGAAGAGGGCATCGTGCCGGGCGGCGGCGTGACGCTGATCAACGCCATTGACGCCCTGGATAATGTGAAGCTGCCGCTGGCCGACGAGAACACCGGCGTGGCCATTGTGAAGCGGGCGCTGGAAGCGCCGATGCGCGGCATCGTGGAGAACGCCGGACTGGACGGCGCGGTGGTGGTGGCCGAAATCCGTCGCCGCCAGGCCGAGACGGGTTCCAAGACCATCGCCTTTGACGTGATGAGCGGCGAGTATGTGGACATGTTCGAGAAGGGCATCATTGACCCGTGCAAGGTGACGCGCTCCGCCGTGGAGAACGCAGCCTCCATCGCGGCCATGATCCTCTCGACCGAAGCGCTCGTGACCGATATCCCCGAACCCCCCAAACCCGCCCCCGCTGGCGGCCCCGAAGGCGGCATGTACTAAATCGTTACACGGCAACAGAAACCGGGTTCCTAATAGGGAACCCGGTTTTTCTTTTGCGCTTGGCCGAGAACCATTGGCTGGCGTTTGTGGGCGGTCTCTTTATCAGCCCCTCTTTCCGTGGGCGCTTGCCAAGATCAGGGTTGCAACGCAGGCGCGACATACAGGAATAACAAGAGCACCGCGCCCACAGCCAGGGTGACATAGAATGCGCCTTGCGCGGCGCCCGGCAAGCGCCGCTCGACGCGATTGGCCGCCCATAGCGCCCCGGCGGATACGGCTATCAACGCCAGCGCGTAGCCTTTGAGATCGCCCTTGATAGCCCAGATGGCGAGTAATCCCAAGGTCATTACTCCCAGAACCGCCCAAGCTGACTTTTGCGGGCGCGTCATGATCTCTCGCAACCCTAGCGCAAAGGTGCACCCAATGGGGATAAGCGCTGGAAACAGGTAACGCCCCTGATGTTGTAGATATTTGGTGTTCCACCACAAATAGCCCAACGCTGTGATCAACATCCATAGCGCGCACAATGCAAGACCACGCCAGGGCAGCGTCGCGGCGCAGCGGGCGCGCAGAACGCGGATAGCGGCGCTGATCGCCCCCACCAGCACTAGGATGCTGATGATGCCGAACACCAGGTAGATCCGTTCGGGCAACACCACGCCCATCCAGCCGAATTGCCCCCAAAAGCTGCGGAACGTGGTGAGCAGAAAAGCGCGCGCCAACGCCATTGAGCCATGTTCGGCGATGTATTGGAATGTAGTGAGCTGCCCGGCCACTACCTGGTCGTGTCGCAGCAGTCCCAAGGGGTCGTTCGGTCCATAAAGCAGGACATTGCGCGCCAACCACGGCGCTGCAATGAGCAGGCTCGCGCTTAGCATGATCGCCGCATAGCCCACAGCGCGCCCGATGGTCAGCCGCGTTGCCAGCTCCCGGCGCGCTGCAAACCAATCCCAGGCTAACGCGCCGAACGTCACGCCGAACGCTACATAGCTTTGCATCTTGGTGAGAAACGCCAAGCCTAGCAGCGCTCCCAGCGCCAATGCCCGCCTGGGCGACCAATCTCCGGCGCGCATGACGAGCACCCGCCAGACGATTAAGTTGAGCAAAAGATCGCTCATTACATCATTGTTAACCGCTGCCGTCATGGCCAGGTGCATGGGGAGAAAGGCGGCAAAGGCCAGCGCGCCCAACGCCAACCACGGCTTACCCGGAAAGAGATCGCGCGCCAGACGATAACCAACCCATAGCGTCGCCGCCCCCAGCAGCAGCGAGAAGGCGCGCAGCCCCAGCGGCAGCGGTATTTCCCCCCCCACGCACAGGCGATAAACCAACGCCGCGAGCACATAGTAGAGCGGCGGTTGGTGGCTCTCGTAGCGAATTGACTCGATGGACATGTCGGGCGGAAAGCGCCGCGCTTTGATCTCTTCCAGATATTCGGCGGGGTAATCGCCCTGGCGCAGTTCAGGCAAGCGGCTGTGTTCGGCGATATAGCGCGCATAGTTGTAATGCGCCGGCTCGTCGGGAACTTGCCAGGAGGGGGTCAGCACCGCATAGAGCGCGCCTACAACGAGATACAGCGCGATCACGAGGCGCGCCAATGAATCGGCTCGAGTGGAGAACGAAGGTCTGGCGGATGAGGACATGAGTAGGCTCAGTTACGAACTATAGAAGGGGCGCAACCGATGTGTGTTGCGGTTGCGCCCCTATCTGCTGAATTACTGCCCTAGCCGCGCCAATTCCTGGGCGACGATCTCGTCGTCCAACTTGCGGAACAAGGGCTTGGGATAGCGCAGCGGCTGGCCGACGGGCAGTTGGCTGGGCGCCCACAAGTCGCCCTTCCAATCATAGTTGTAGGTGAGCGCCGTGTGCTTGTGGCTGTTTTCCTGGCACTCGATCACTTTTTGTTCGCCAAAGAGATTGTTGTCATAACCCAAATACTCGTGTAACTTTTGCGATGAGAACGGCAAGAATGGCGCGAACAGCAGCTTGAGCGAGTCAATGACCCGCAACGCCACATAGGTGGCGGTGGCGGCGCGTTGGCGGTCGCTCTTGAGCACTAACCACGGCGCCGAGCTATCCAAGTAGCGGTTGGCCTCGCGCGCCAGGGCCATCACCTGCGCCAGCGCCGAGCGGAAATGGCACGCCGCCACTTCTTGCCCAATTGGCTCGAACGCCGCCTCTACCTGAGCGATGATCGCTTGGTCAGCGTCGGTCAATTCGCCCGGCGTGGGAACCGCTCCCTCATAGTTCTTGAAGGCAAAGGTCAACATGCGGTGCGCCAGATTGCCCCACGTGCCCACCAGTTCATTGTTATTGCTATCCAAAAAAGCCTGCCACGAAAAGTCGGCGTCCGAGTTCTCGGGCGCGTGGCTCATTAGATAGTAGCGCAACGGATCGGGGTCGTAGCGCGAGAGATAATCGGGCGCCCACACGGCCCACTTGCGGCTGGACGAGAATTTCCTGCCTTCCAGCGTCAGGTACTCGTTGGCGGGCACGTCGTAGGGCAGCCCACGGTCGCCATAGCCCATCAGCATCGCCGGCCAGATCAACGTGTGGAAAAAGATATTGTCCTTGCCCATAAAGTTATAGATCTTGCTGGGCTTGCCCGCTTCCCACCATTCGCGCCAGGCTTCGGGCGTGCCGCGATTGTGCGACCATTCCACACTCGCCGAATAGTAGCCGATCACAGCGTCGAACCAGACATAGATGCGCTTGTCGGAGTAACCTTCCACCGGCACGGGGATGCCCCAGTCAATATCGCGGGTAATGGCTCGTCCGCGCAACCCCTCGTTAAGCAGATTCAGAGTAAAATTGAGCACATTGGGTCGCCAGTACGTCTTGTCGGC
>CAZYPJ010000065.1:3788-14286 GCA_964649365.1 uncultured Anaerolineales bacterium
CCGACGTTTTGAGCGGAGCGTTGAAGTTGGACAGTTCGAGAAAAAAGTGCTCTGGCTCGCGCACTTCGGGGGTGTGGCCGCAGAACTTGCAGCGCGGGGCCACCAGCTCGAGCGCGTCGAGCGGCTTGCCGCAGTTGTCGCACTGGTCGCCGCGCGCGTCGGGGAAACCGCAGAACGGGCAGTTGCCCTCGACGTAGCGATCGGCTAGAAAGCGGTTGCAATGGGTGCAATACAGCGCCCGCATCGCCTCTTTGTAGATATACCCTTTGCTTTGCAGCCGGGTAAAAAAGTCAGTGGTAACTGTCCAATGGTTCTCGGTGTTGGTGTGGGTAAAGAGGTCAAAGCTGATCCCCAACCCCAGGAACGACTCGATGAAACTGGCGTGATAGCGTTCTACCACCTGTTCGGGCGTGATCTTTTCTTGCTCGGCGGTGACGGTGATGGGCGTGCCGTGCGTATCCGATCCGGAGACCATCAGCACTTGGTTGCCGCGCAGGCGGTGATAGCGCGCGAAAATATCGGGTGGAATGTAGGACCCCGCCAGGTGGCCGAGGTGCAAAGGCGAGTTGGCATAAGGCCAGGCTACGCCCACTAGAATATGCTCGTTCATAATGCTCCTTTACATAACGTGCGTTCCGCGAACGCACGTAGATTGGGCAGAGAATGGGCCGATGACGGCAGTTCGGAAGGGATTATGCTCTGGGGGTGAGGCCCCCCATACGGCCTTTAGCGGCGCAGGCGTCGCGCAGGCCAAGCCGGCGTCGCAGGATGACGCTACATTGGTGCACTGCGACATCGCAGGGGAACGATAGGTTGTGGCTAACGGAATAGGAGAAGCGGCTCATGGGGATCTCCTCGCGGTCAACCTACCAGTTGCCCATATCATACACGCGAACCCGCGATTCGTCAACATTCTTTGCAGCTTACTTGTCATACTCGCCGCGCCACTCGTTGAGCTTGATGCGCAGGATTTGCTCGGCCATCTCTTTGGATTCTGCCCAGTAGCTCTTGCGTTTACCGGTAGAGACATCGCGGTTGGCCCACGAGACGCGCACCTCGCCGATGCGGTAGCCGGCGCGCTCGGCCAGGAAAAGCAGTTCGACATCAAAAGCCGTTACTTTCCACCCGCTGACGCGGGCGGGTTTGCGGATTGCCTCTAGCAAAGGGAACAATTCCAGCGCCGCCTCACGGCGCATAGCCTTGAACCCGCACTGCGTATCCGAAATCCTTCGCAGCAGAAAGGCGCGCCGAAAGGCGCGAAAGGCCGACGAGCCGATCCGCCGGTAAAGCGGAAAGTTCTGTCGCTCCATGCCGCGCGAACCGATGGCGACGCCATAGCCCTGATCGAACAAAGGCAATAGCAACGCCAACTGATCAATGGGGGTGGATTGATCCATATCGGTGAAAAGCACGATCTCCCCGCGCGCCGCCCGGATGCCATACCACACCGCTGAGGGCTTGCCCCCATGAGGGTTTTCCAGCAAGCGAAAAGTGGGTTTATCGGCCAGGCGCGCCTGCACCTGCTCGCGGCTATCGTCGGCGCTGCCATCGTCCGAGATCAGCACCTCATAGCTGTAGGGCTGCTGCTGCAAATAACTGTACATCTCTTCCAGCACGCCCCGACGCAGGTTTTCGCTTTCGTTATAGCAGGGCACGACCACAGAAAGATACGGTTCGGCCACGTTATGCTCCTGACCTTGTCATTCCAAGATGGATTCGAAATACTCGTCGCTAACGCGGCGCTGCGCCTGGATGGCGCGGCGCGCGCCCAGCCAGCGCCAGCAAGTCAACAAGCCTGCGATCTGCCCGCGCAATGTGGCGCGCGCTGCCTTGCCGCGAATGGCGCGCAGCGCCTGGCGCGCGATGCGCCATTGCGACGCCAGAATCGAGCGCCAGTAACGTTTGAGCAGGCTGCTCGGATAGTCGCGCACAATGACCCACAGCGCGTTGCGCCCTACGTAGTAGCTGGCCAGCGCCCCGCCGCCCGTGGCGCTGAGGTGATGGTAGATCGCCGCGCTGGGGACATAGATGCACGGCCAGCCAGCGAGTTGAGCGCGCCAGTTAAGGTCCACATCTTCGCAATACATGAAAAAACGCTCTTCGAACGCGCCTATGGCCTCGATCATGGCGCGGCGGTAGGCCACGGCGCCGCCGCAACCGCCGAATACATAACGCTCCTCATCGTAGGGTGGGCCGTAGGGTTGCCACACGCCGCGCGAATCGGCGCTGCCGTCGCGGCGGTAGAGATCGCCCGCCGAATGGATGATGCTGCGGTCGCGATAGATCATCATGCGCGAAGCCGCCGACCCCGCCTCTGGGCAGCGATCCAGCGCCTCCACCAGAGCTTGAATCCAGCCCGGGTCGGCCTCAGTATCGTTGTTGAGCATCACCAGAATATCGCCCCGTGCGGCATAGATGCCGGCGTTGCAACCCGCGCTATAGCCCCCATTGCGGCCTAACGCCAGCACGCGCATCTCGGGAAAGTGGGCGCGAACCTCGGCTGCCGAGTTGTCGCTGGAGGCGTTGTCCACCACGATGACCTCGAAATTGCGATAGGTCTGTTGGCGCAACGATTCCAGGCAAGGGCGCAGCAACTCCCAACCGTTCCAGTTGGGGATGATTACCGAGACGCGCGGCGCCGCGCCCTCAGCCGGGTTGGCCATACTGCCGCTCCGCAAAGTAATTGGCCAGCGCCTCGCGCCCGGGGCGTAGCGTAATGCCCAGTTCGGCGGCGCAGAAATTGCGCAGCTCGGCGTGTTTGGGAACGCGGGCGGCGCGCTGATAGTTTTGCGTAGGAATCAAGCGCACATCCTCGCGCCCGGCCATCTGCAGGATGGCCTGCGCCCAGTCGTAGCGCGAGCAAACCCCGGCGTTGGTCAGATGATAAATGCCGTAGGCGGGTTGGCGGATAAGCCGATCCAGCGCGCTGGCCAGGTCGGGGGCGTAGGTGGGCGAGCCGATCTCGTCGGTGACCATGCGCAGCTCGCCGCGTTCGGCGGCCAGGCGCAGCACCGTCTCGATGAAATTGCGCGCGCCGACGTTGTAGAGCCATGCCGTGCGCGCGATGTAAAAGCGCGAGAGCAGATCGCGCGTCACCTGCTCGCCGAGCCACTTGGTGCGCGCATAGACGCTCAACGGGTTGGGCGTGTCGTACTCCCAGTACGGTTCGTCCTGCATCCCGTCAAAAACGTAATCCGTGCTGATATAGACCATCACCGCGCCGCATTGCTGCGCGGCCACGGCCAGGTTGCGCGTGCCCAATACATTCACGCGATAGGCCAGAGCGGGATCGGCCTCGCAGCCGTCCACATTGGTAATCGCCGCGCCGTGGATGATGACCTCGGGGCGAAAGGCGCGCATCTCGCGGGTGATCGCCGCCAAGTCGCTGATGTCGTACTCGGGGAGGTCTATGAGCATCAACGTATCGTGGGTGAGCGTCTTTTGCAGGGCAGCGCCGAGTTGCCCCTTGCTGCCCGTGATTGCAACGCGCATGAATCGTCTCCTTGAATGTAGCGTAGGCGGCTGCGCCGCTCAATCAAGACGCGCCGAGGCGCTCTGGTGATCCCCTCTGCGACGAGATCGTCGCAATGTCCCTGATTATACACCGCAGCCAGGATGACTCCAAGCGGTTGACATGCGCCGCGCTCTTGTGCTATGCTGCGTTTTGTGTCCTCGCTGCTACCGGGAGCAATGTATCCATGAATGACCCATCCCCCGCGCCCGAAAAAAAAGAAAAATGGTATATCATCGCGTTGCGAGTGGTTGGCTTTTTCGCGGTCATCAATGGCCTGACGCTGCTCTTGCTGGGCGGCGATATGGCCGTCTTTACGCTGCCGGTGATCAACATCATCCTCATCGCCTCGATCATCATCAACCAGGCGTATGCGCTCAAAGACAAGAAAAAGTGACGCGGAGAGGCCATGACCATCCTCATCGAATCCCTCACCCCCGGCGACTGGGAAGCCGTGCGGGCCATCTATTGCGAAGGAATCGCTACGGGCAACGCTACCTTTGAGACCCAGCCGCCCGATTGGCCCGCCTGGGATCAGAAACATTTGCCAGAAGCCCGCCTGGTCGCCAAAGAAGGCGGCGTGGTGGTGGGCTGGGTGGCGCTCAGCCCGGTATCAAGCCGCTGGGTCTATCGCGGCGTGGCCGAAGTCAGCATCTATATCGCGACGGCGGCGCGGGGCCGGGGCGTGGGGCGGGCGTTGCTCGCCGCTGCCGTCGCCGCCTCGGAACGCGTGGGCAGTTGGACGTTGCAAGCGGGCATCTTCCCGGAGCACGTCGCCAGCCTGGCGTTGCACGAGCGCTGTGGTTTTCGGCGGGTGGGCGTGCGCGAACGGCTAGGACAGATGAACGGCGCCTGGCGCGATGTGGTGTTGATGGAGCGGCGCAGTCGAGTAGCAGGTCTCTAGCTGTTTAACATTCAAGGAGCGTATGATATGGTGGATGAGGTGCGTGTTCTGCCCTTGACCCAGGAGCGCTGGGCCGATTTCGAGGCTTTGTTCAGCCCAAACAGCATCTGCCGGACGTGCTGGTGCATGTACTGGCGCCTCAAGCATTCGGACTATGGTAGCGGCGCGGGCGAGGGCAACAAACAGGCCATGCGCGCCATCGTTGAATCGGGAGAGGTTCCGGGCCTGCTGGCTTACCGGGGCGATGAGCCGGTGGGCTGGTGTTCGATAGCGCCTCGCGAGCGCTATCCGCGATTGGGGCGTTCGCGGGTGCTCAAGCCGATTGACGACCAGCAAGTGTGGTCGGTGGTGTGCTTTTACATCGCGAAGCGCCATCGCGGCCAAGGGCTGATGGAAATGCTGCTACGCGCCGCGCTAGACTATGCGCGGAGCCAGGGCGCGACCATTGTCGAGGGCTATCCCAGAGACGCTGCGGCCACGCCCGTGGCCGATATCTCGGCCTATACGGGCGTGGCGACGGTGTTCCAACGCGTTGGCTTTGTCGAATGCGCGCGGCGCTCGCCGGTGCGCCCGATCATGCGCTGTTATCTCTAGGGCTTGGGCGCAGGGCCGTAGTAATATAGGTTGGTCGTTCCGGCTTCCATGCGGTCGCTGAACTCGGCGCAGGCGCGGCCTACTTGCCGGTTCGAGAACACCTCCCATACATTGGCGGTGCGCGGCAGGCGGATCGTCTTGGTCTCGGCGCGCACCGTATGCAGCGCCACATAGTTGTGGCCGGCGTAGAGCACATCCTCAGAGTCCGAATAGATATGCACCCCGGCGTAGCGCGCTATCTCGCGCAGCACTCCTGGCGGGATGTTGGGCGTCGCCGAATAGATGCTTGTCCAACGGTCATATTCGCGCAATGCAAATCCAGGCTCGCAACGCCCCTGGCGCGTGACAGCGGTTCCCAATATAATCGCCTCGGGATCATCCACCGTCAGGATTGGCCCCAGGCGCGTGTCTGTCCCCCAGAAGGTCGAGGTTGGCAGCGATCGGGTGATGGGATGATCGAATTGACTGATCAAGATGTTAACGCCCCACTCGCGGTCGGTGAGCCGCAGGTTGATCCCCATCAGGTCGCGGCAATGTTCCGCCGATAGTCCATCGTCGCTGGCCAGCCCCGGCGCGTACATCCATAGCGCCGCCTTGCCGTCGCGCCGCAACAGCGTCTTGAGCGCCGTGCGTTGCGCGGCGGATAGATAGAATGTATTGAGGAAATAATACAGCTTGTACTCGCGCGCCCGACCGGCGAGCAGGTCGCTCAGCAGGACGGCGTCCACCGGCGCGCCCATCCGGGCGATTCCCCAGGCGCGCTGCCGCCAGTTGGGGATGTCGAAATTGTTCAGCGTCGAGCGATAGAACCAGTTTTCGGCGTCAACGACGACGGCGACCTCTGCCGCCGACGAACGGTCGGGCGCGCCGAGATGATGCTGGCCCAGCTCGACGGCGCGCTTCATTACCGCCATCACTTCCGGCTCGGCGTAAGCGCCGCCCTCGCTGCGCCCCCAATCGCACCACCAGCCGCCGGCGGCGTGGGTGATAATATTGGCCACTTGTCGCTTGAGTACTTCGACCGTCTCGCGAGTGTTGCGCGTCTGGCCGTAGAACGAATCGGCGGGCCAGAGGTGGGTGCGCATATCCTCCTCACTGATCCACAGCTTGCCGGCGCACCGCACGCTGGCTTCGGGCGACATAAAGCCGCCCTCGCCGCCCACCCCGCGAAAGCCGTAAGAGTAAGGGCTGGAGCAGAAATCCACGTCGGGCGAGGCCAATACCTCGGCCAGCCCGGCGTGCCCGGAGCGCGCCGCTGCGGTGTGGGCGGTGTCGGCGTCGGGCAGGCGTTGGCCGAAAAAGCCATTGTTCCATACGATCTCTTGCAGATAGCCAAAGAACACGCCTACCAGGTGCTGCCGGTGACAAGCCTCTTTGGCCACACTGCACAAATAGGTGATGTTGCGCGCCAAGAGGTGCGCCAGGAACTGGAAATAATCAATCGTCTTACGCCGCCTGCGAGGGTCTTTGAATAGCAAGAGATCGGTTGCAGCCTGCTCTTCGGGCGAGGGGACGGGCGTCGGCCCGAATTCCGCCGCTGGGTCATCCCACGCCTGGCGCAACGCCGCCGCATCGCCGTATTTATCGCGCAGCCAGCGGCCAAACGCCTGCTGCATGGGGCGCGAATAGTCGCCGGCCCAATCTTCCATCGGGCCGACTTTGACCCACTCGGCGCTGTCGCCGCCGCAAACGAGATAGCCCATGATGTGCTCGGATAGGCCGCGCTCCTGGATAGCGCCGATCAGCGCGCGCAGGTATTTCTCGGCGTCGCGCAGCCAGATTTCCGAGGCGAACGATGGCGTCAGATAGATTCCCTTGGCGCGCGCTTCGAGTATCTCGCATTCGTCGGGGTGTTGTTGAATCCAGGCCGAACGCTCGCCGCGCGGCTCAGTACCTACCCGCAGCAAGAAGCGCGCTTGCGGGTCCAGCTCGATATAGCGACGCAGCACGTCGAGTGGCGCAAACGCCTCTGCGGGGAACTCGCCGGTGGCCGGGTCGTAGGTGTCATCGAACTGCGTGGGATTCTCTATCGAATAAAAGTGGAATCCCGCATCGCGGAACGCCTCCAGATAAGGCTCGCCCTGCCACTCGGCGGCGCGTCGCTGGTCGTTGCGCACGGTGAGATAAATGGCGGCGAACTGGGGCGCGCCATCCACGAACAGCGTCGGCGCGCCGTGATGCTCCCGGATTTCGAGGGTGGTCATGTTGATCTCCTGGCTGATAATGGAACGTTGCCCTCTGCACGATGGCGCAGTATAGACGCAAAACAGTATCGCTGGCAACTCATACCAGATCTTGGTTGCTGGGCCGCTTTGCCTATAATGGTGGCGCTGCATCGTCAAACAAGAGGAGGATCGGCATGGAAACAGCGCAATTGGCCAAGACCATTGCACGAGAATTGGGCCTGGAGGCGGGACAAGTAGCGCACACGATTGCGCTGTTCGACGAGGGCAACACTATCCCGTTTGTGGCGCGCTATCGCAAAGAGATGACGGGCAGCCTGAACGAAGAAAAGCTGCGCGCGATCTCGGAGCGGCTCGACTATTTGCGCAAGCTCGATGAACGCAGACAAACAGTGCTCAAGCAGATCGAGGAACAGGGTAAGCTCACCCCCGATCTACAGGCCAAAATCGAGGCCGCGCCCACCCTGCAAGAGGTGGAGGATCTCTACCTGCCGTTCAAGCCCAAGCGTCGCACTCGCGCCATGATCGCCCGTGAACGCGGCCTAGAGCCGCTGGCAGAGATGATGCTGGCGCAGCAGGTCACTACTGGCGCGCCCGAGCTGTACGCCGCCAATTATCTTAGCGATCAAGTCCCTACGGTAGAGGACGCCCTGTCCGGCGCGCGCGACATTGTGGCCGAGCGTGTCTCGGAAGATGCCGAGACCCGCGCCTGGCTGCGTCAATTCGTGCTGGCCGGCGCGCAGATCGTCAGCCGTCTGGCCAAAGGCGCCGAGGATCCAGCCGGAAAGTATAATGATTATTATGAGTATATTGACCGCCTTGCAGCGATCCCGCATCACCGCTTGCTGGCTGTGAATCGCGGCGAGCGCGAAGAGGTGCTTGCCGTGGCCGTGACAGTGGACGACGATGTGGCGCTGCAAGGATTGGAAAGGCGTTATGTGCGTCGCCGCGAGTCGGTGTTTTGCGGGCAGTTGATCGCCGCTATTGAGGACGGCTACCGACGTTTGTTGCTGCCCTCGATCACGCGCGAAGTGCGCGCCGCGCGCACCGCTGAGGCCGAGGCGCACGCTATCCGCGTATTTGCCGCTAATCTGCGCAGCCTGCTATTGCAGCCGCCCATCTCGCGCGTGCGCGTGCTGGGCTTGGATCCAGGTTTTCGCACTGGCTGCAAAGCCGCCATTTGCGACGAGACCGGCAAGTACTTGGCCAGCTTTACCATCTATCCGCACGAGCCGCAAAAACGCTGGGATGAAGCCAAGCGAATGCTATCCGAGGCCATCGCCCGACTGGGTGTTCAGGTGGTGGCCATCGGCAACGGCACCGCTTCGCGCGAGACAGAGGCGTTGCTGGCCGAGCTGATTCACGAAGGCGCCGCCGTATCTTATGTGATGGTCAGCGAGGCAGGGGCCTCGGTTTATTCCGCCTCCAAGCTGGCGGGGCAGGAGTTACCGCAACTCGACGTTTCGATTCGGGGCGCCGTCTCGATTGCGCGCCGCCTGCAAGACCCATTGGCCGAGCTGGTCAAGATCGAGCCGCGCAGCATCGGTGTGGGGCTGTATCAGCACGATGTGGATCAGAAGGAACTGGGGCAAGCGCTAGACGCCGTGGTCGAGAGTGCAGTGAACTATGTGGGCGTTGAAGCCAACACCGCCTCGCCGGCGTTGCTGCAATACGTCTCGGGGCTGAATGCGCGCGTGGCGGCGGCCGTCGTGGCGCATCGCGAAGCCAATGGCCCCTTCCGCCGCCGTCAGGATTTGCTGGCCGTCAAGGGTCTGGGCGCCAAAGCGTTCGAGCAGGCCGCCGGTTTTATCAAGATTCGCGACGGCGACGACCCGCTGGATAACACGTTTATTCACCCCGAATCCTATGCTATTTGTCATCGCTTGCTGGCCGAGATGGGCTTGACCGCCGCGACGCGCGATCTGTCGCAGCAGGTGAAACAGGGCTGGGCCGCTTTGGCGGCGCGCGGCGAGACGGAGGAGAAACTGGCTCGCCGCTTGGGGACGGGTGCGCCCACGCTCCACGATATGTTGGCTAACTTGCTCAAGCCGGGGCGCGACCCGCGCGAGGATCTGCCTGCCCCGATCTTGCGCACCGACGTGCTCAAGATGGAAGACTTGCGCCCCGGCATGACGCTCAAAGGCACGGTGCGCAACGTGGTGGATTTCGGCGCGTTCGTGGATATCGGCGTCAAGCAGGATGGACTAGTACACATCTCGGAACTGGCCGACCGGTTCGTTCGCGACCCGCTGGAGGTGGTCTCGGTGGGCGATATCGTCGAGGTGCGCGTTCTGGGGGTCGACATCGCGCGTGGGCGCATCAGCCTGAGCATGAAAAAGTAAACACTAGGGCAGGTGCAACTGCGCTGCACCTGCCCTAGGACGCAATTAACGAAGGCGCGCCGTCTGCAAGAGGGCGCGCCTTTGGCTATTAGCGGCAGACCGTCAGGCTGACATCGTCTGCGTACATGACGTGGATGCCGCCCCAACCGTTGTTATAGGTCTCGAAGTGAATCTGGATGCGTTGGCCGCGATACGGCGCTAGATCAGCATAGCTGAGGATCAACTGCCGCCAAACGCGGTCGTTGGTATTGGGATAGTTCACATCCACCAGGTAATGATAGTAGCCATACTGGTCAATGATCAACACGTAGCTCTTGTCGCGGTCGGAGCTAGTGCTGCCCACCGACTTGTTATAGTACCAGAAGCTCAACTGCAAGTTAGTGGCGTCGAACGGGATGTCCACGCGCTGATAGGCCGAAGAGTAGCTATAGATTGAAGGGCCTGATTCGATGCCCGTGCGCAAGGCGCGCACGCCGCTGTGCGGCTGGGCGGTAGAATAGCCCCCGGTGTAGGCGGTGGACGGGAACTCCCAGGCGCTATTGGTCTCGGCGCCGCCGTTCACGATTACCTCGTAGCAGCTGGTAGGTCGCACGGTGGGCGTCGGCGTCACCGTCGCTGTCAGCGTGCCTGTGGGCGTCGGCGAGATGGTGCCAGTGTTGGTCGGCGTCGGCGTGGCCGTGCGAGTGCTCGTCGCTGTCGGCGTGCTAGTGAGCGTTGGCGTGTTGGTCGGCGTGAACGTCTTGGTTGCCGTCGGCGTGGCCGTGGGCACAAAGACGTTCTTGTAAACCAGCGGCAGGCCCATGTGCACCGGCGTGGGCGTGTTGGTTCTGGTCGGCGTCCTACTTGGCGTCGCGGTTTGGCTTGGCGTGAGCGTTTGCGTCGGCGTGGACGTAGGTCCGCCGGTGATCGTCGGCGTGGGCGTATAGGTCTGAGTGGGCGTCGCCGAAGGCACAACCGACCCGGT
>CAZYPJ010000065.1:14296-15408 GCA_964649365.1 uncultured Anaerolineales bacterium
GGTGCTTGGGGGCGTCGCGGATGGCGCGGTCGTGGCGGTGGTGGTCGGCGTGGGTGTATTAGTCGGCGTCGAGGATGGCGTGGATGTTGGCGTCGCGGTTACGCTGGCTGTAACGGTCACCAGCCCGTCCGTCGTCGTTCGAGGTATCTCGGCATAGGTCGAGTCCATGATGACCATATCGGTAAAGGTCACAGGCGTTGTGCCGATCAACGTCGCTGAAAAGGTGATGGTGGCCACCAAGCCGTCGCCGGTGAACGGCCCCGACGAGGTGCCAAAAATGCTATAGTTGATGCGCCCAGCGACGTTATCTACCTGGTTCAACATCGGCGCGTCAAAGGGAAAGATCGTCCCCGGCGCGATCTCGACTGTGCCCGGAGAACTGATGTCGGCGTCTACCACTTGCAATATCGTGGGATCGAAATCAATGCGCATGTCCACTGTGGCCAAGTCGTTGACGCCGGTGATACGCACCTGCATAGCGAACTGTGTGCCTACCCCCACTGTAGGGGTAGACGGGTTGAAGGATAGCTCTGCCGCCGCGGCCTGCGCCGGCGCCGCCAGGCCCGCAAAGCACAACGCTATCATGAGCATCACGTTCATCATTCGGTAACAACGGCTCCATACGCGGTGTTGCGTTCCGACCATGTGGACCTCACTTCCTGATCTACCTATGCGATCACGACTCGCTGAATAGCCTGACATGAGAGTAGGATAACGCGGAATTGCACGGATGTCTCGATCCTAACATGACTCATTGTATCTGTCAACCGAAAGATGATGATTTATGCGGCTTTTGGGCGCTCTGAAACGTTAAATTTGCGTCAAGATTCCGCTACATTCATTATTTCAAGACGCAGAACGCGGACAAAAGACACGCCCTGGGGAAAAAGGCGGGCGTCTTGTCAAGGCGGCGGGAACGCGGTAGAATAGAGTCCATCGTGCGTTCATCGAGGCCCGTAGGTCTGCCAACGAGCTGTGGCGCTACGGGCTTGTTTGTGTCATCAATTTAGCAGGAGTGATAGATAGCATGGAATGCGAATTCGACCACTATATCGAGCGTCGTTGCACCGAAAGCGAAAAGTGGCGCCACTATGGTCAGGATGTTATCCCGA
>CAZYPJ010000066.1:0-15371 GCA_964649365.1 uncultured Anaerolineales bacterium
CTACGACCCGGTGGCGCACTGGGTGTGGGGCGAGGGCGGCTGTTTGCGCAAGATGGGCGCGCTGGATTTTGCCGGCGGCACGGTGGTGCACATCTTGGGCGGGTTCTCAGCGCTGGCCTTTGCGTTGGTCATCGGGCCGCGCAAAGGGTTCGGGCGCATTCCGTTCGAGCCGAGCAACATCCCTTATAGTATTTTGGGTGCAGGGCTGCTGTGGATGGGTTGGTTCGGGTTCAACGCCGGCAGCGCTCTGGCCGCTAACGGGGTAGCCGTGAACGCTTTGGTCACCACCAACACCGCCGCCGCGACCGCGGGCCTGGTGTGGATGTTGTTGAGCTGGCGCGACAACAAGCCCAGCATCCTGGGCATCGTCACGGGCGCGGTGGTGGGGCTAGTAGCCATCACCCCTGGCGCAGGATTCGTGACGCCCCTGGCGGCCATCGTCATCGGAGGGTTGGCCTCGGTATTCAGCTACTATGGCATCAAGCTCGTCAAGGGCAAGCTAGGCCTTGATGAATCGCTGGATGTGTTCGCCTGCCACGGCCTGGGTGGATTGTGGGGCGCGCTGGCCACCGGCCTCTTTGCCACCAAGAGCGTGAACGCGGCGGGCGCAGACGGCCTGTTTTACGGTAATCCGGCGCAGTTCGGCGTCCAGGCCGTAGCGGCGCTGATTGCAGTGGTATTTGCCTTTGGCGGCACCTGGCTACTGACCAAGCTCCTAAACAAGACGATGGGCCTGCGCGTATCCAGCAACGAGGAAGAAGTGGGCCTGGACATCAGCGAACATGGCGAACGGGTGTTTGCCTGATCTGAATTGCGATCATGAGATCATTGGAGGAAACATGACCAAGAAAATCGAGGCGATCATCCGCGAGGAAAAGCTCAATGATGTCAAAGACGCCCTGCGCGAACTTGGAATTGTGGGAATGAACGTGATCGAAGTGCGCGGGCACGGACGGCAGGGTGGCATCACCTTGGTGGGGCGCACAGGCACGTACCAGGAGGATATGCTGCCCAAGATACAGGTCAATATCGTGCTGAGCGACCACAACGTGGAGAGGACCATTGACTGCATCTGCAAAGCAGCGCGCACCGGCGCCGCCGGCGACGGCATCATCTTTGTCTATCCGGTCGAGACGGTAGTGCGCATCCGCACCGGCGAACGCGACCGCGAGGCGCTGATGTATCCGGGGGATGTGGATACACGGTAATTCACGGGTGACGTCTCTATCAACGCAAAAGCCCCAAAGTCTCGCGAGACCTTGGGGCTTTTGTAACGCTTACGGTTTGGCCACCTTCGCAACCATCTCATCAATCGCGGCGACGCCGTCGAGCACGCCGATCTCGATCAGCATCTCGCGCTGCTCGCCTGGCTCCAGGCGTTGCAAGATGCCGCGAGCGCGATCCTTGTCGCGGCCCTCCACCAGGCAGTTGGCCGGCTCCAGGCCGGTGACATAGGTGCCCGCGCCCACCATCTTCCACTGGGTAAAGCGGGGCAGCTCGGCTTTGCGGTAGCGGATATAGATGCCCAGTCCCTGGCCGTTGTTGAACCCTCGGTTGGCCAGCACCAACGTCACCATGCCGTCCTCGCCGGGGATCATGTCGTGGTAGAAACACTGCTCTTTGTAGCCGTCAATGGGGGCCTCGTAGCGGTTGTGTCCATCCAGGCCGGGCGCGGCCACGGCATCGCGCGGGGCCACGCTCTTGGAGGGGGCGATCAGTTCTGTGCCCTCAGAGACAATCGGGAAGCCGAAGTTGATGTGGTAGAGTTGCATATGTGGCGTGGTCTGGTAGCCTTCGTTGACCACGATGTCGCGGATGAACAGGCGGCTCTCGCCCAAGTTGGCCCAGATGCGCCGCGTGAGGGTGAGGTTCTCGCCAAAGACCACCGCCTGGCGCATCTTGCCGCGCACCCACATTTCGTATTCGTCGCCGCGCCAGGCGCCGTCGGCCCAGATGTTAGTTGCCGGGGTGTGGTTGATACGCCCATGCAGGCCCAACTCTTGGCCCTCATCTACACAGGGCGCGCCGGCATAAGTGAGGCCGCAGGTATTCAACATGCCGCCGTGGAACGTCCGCAGCCAACCCAGACCTTGTTGTTCGTGATACGCGGGATGCACTGGCCCGCAGGGCGATTCCCACGTCAGCGAGGCCCCGCGATATTTGGCCGCTGCCAAATCCATGCCCCGATCGAGCAGCACAGTGAAACCGAACCCTGTGCCAGTGGCGAACTCGGCCACGCGCACGCCGGCAGCGTTGCCCTCGGCCAACTCGGCCAGGCGCACGCCGCCCACTTGCGACACCAGCCCAATATGCCGCAGCAATTCGCGCTGCGTCCACGACCGCCCGAAAAGCTGTACCATGGGAACCTCCTTATGGAAGATCATCAAGACAGAGAACGCAGAGAATTTGCGGTTATTAAATCGCAATAGCGCGTTTTTGTAAACTGCGCTATATTGCTGCGCTCTCCACGTCGCTGCGGTTGCGATCAGGCCAGCAATAGGTAAGGCTGCTCGATGTAGCGCATAATGCCCTGCAAGAAGCGCGCGGCGGGCGCGCCATCCACCAGGCGATGATCAAAGGTCAGACTGAGCCACATGCGCTGGCGCACCGCCACCTGGCCATTGACCACAGCCGCCTCGGGGCGGATGCGCCCCACGCCCAGGATGGCGCACTCGGGCAGATTGATGATCGGCGTGAATTGATCTACCCCGTACATGCCCAAGTTGGTGATGGTGAACGTGCCGCCGGTAAGGTCGTCGGGCAGGGCCTTGCCCTCGCGGGCGCGGGCCACCAGCTCACGAAACTGCACTGCCAGATCTTTCAACCCCATGCGGTCGGCCCCGCGAATGACGGGGACGATCAGCCCGCGCTCTTGATCTACCGCCAGGCCGATGTTCACCTCGTCGAGTTGGCGGATGCCGCCAGCCTCTAGGCGGACGTTCATGTAGGGGAACTCGCGCAAGCAGCGCGCCACGATCAGGGCCAACAAATCGTTATAGCCCACATTAAAGCCCAGCTCTTTGGCCAGCGCGTCCTTTAATTGCTCGCGCAGCGCTACCAAGTCGGTAGCGTCCACCACGCTTTGCAAGGTGACCGGCGCGGTGGTGTGGGCCGAGGTCGCCATGCGATCGGCGATGATGGCGCGCACGCCGGCCAACGGCGTGACCTGCCCCTCGGCGGGGCGCATAGGCGCCGGCGCGGCGGCGGGCGCCGCCGGCGCCGCGGGGGCGGCGCCCGCGCGCACTTGGGCCGCCGTCACGCGTTCGCCGGAAGCGGCCACCTGGCCCAACGGCACGCCCAGTTCCTGCGCCAGCTTGCGGGCCAACGGCGTAGCCGCGGGCTGGCTGGCAGCGTAGGCCAGGACATCTTTTTCGATGATGCGCCCTTCCGGCCCGGAACCGGCCACTAGGGCTAGATCCACGCCCTTGTCCGTCGCAGCCTTGCGCGCGCGCGGCGAGGCGAAAATCCGGCCCCGCTCCACTGTCGGGGCGGCGGCAGGCGTCGCTTCGGCGGCCACAAGCGCTTCGGCAGCGGGTTGAGCCGTAGCCGCGCCAGCGGCGGGGGCCTGGTCGCCCAGTAGTGCGCTAATATCCTCATCCGGCTCACCCACGATGGCTACCAGGGTCAGCACAGGTACTTTGACGCCTTTGTCCACCAAGATCTTGCGCAGCACGCCTTTGGCTTTGGATTCGACCTCCAGCACCGCCTTGTCCGATTCGAGTTGAAAGAGCACGTCGCCCCGGGCCACCGGGTCGCCCTCTTTTTTCAGCCACTCGACGATTACACCCTCTTCCATCGTCTGCCCCAATTTGGGCAACAGGATTTTGCTCGCCATAGTCTCTCCTTATTGTCGGGGAGCGCCAACATCTCGAGTAGGCCGCCAAGACGGCGGCGCTCTGATTAGCGCAGCGCCTTGTGCACGCCAGCGATAATGCTTCCCACGTTGGGCACGGCCACATCTTCCAGGCTCTCGGACATGGGCACGGGCACATCGAGCGCGGTTACGCGCACCATGGGCGCATCGAGATAATCAAACGCGCTCTCGTTGATCAAGGTGAACAGCTCGCTGATGACGCTGCCCGTCTTGTAGGCCTCGGTGACGCCCACCACGCGCCCCGTCTTGCGGACGGAAGCTACCACCGTCTCTAGATCGAGCGGCTTGAGCGAGCGCAAGTCCACCACTTCGCAACTGATCCCTTCCTGGGCCAGTTTTTCGGCGGCCTCGAGGGCGCGCAACACCATGCGCGAATAGCTGATGATGGTAACGTCGCTCCCCTCGCGCTTAACGTCAGCCACGCCTAACGGGATGATATAATCCTCTTCGGGCACGAACCCTTCTACGCCATAGAGCATCTTGTGTTCGATGAACATCACCGGGTTGTTGCCGCGAATACACGCTTTGAGCAGGCCCTTGGCGTCATAGGGCGTGGCGGGCATCACCACATAGATGCCGGGGAAATGCGTCCACAAGGCTTCCAGGCTTTGCGAATGGTGCGCGGCGATGCTGCGCCCCGCGCCGCCCGCTGAGCGGATCACCATCGGCACCTGGGTTTTGCCGCCGAACATATAGCGGTTCTTGGCGCCCTGGTTGGCGATCTGGTCCATGCACAGGGGCGTGAAATCGACGTACATGATCTCGGCCACCGGGCGCATTCCCGTCATGGCCGCGCCCACCGCCGCGCCGCCGATCAATGCCTCGGAGATGGGCGTATCCTTCACGCGCTCGGGACCGAATTCGTCGAACAGGCCGCGCGTGGCGCCATAGGCCCCGCCGTAGAGGCCCACATCTTCGCCCATGACGAACACGCTCTTGTCGCGCAGCATCTCTTCGCGCAGCGCGTCGCGGATGGCCTCCCAATAACGCACTTTTTTCACCTTGCCCTCGCCTTTGCGCACGCGCTCGCGCAAGCGGCGTTCGGCCTCGATATCGGCCACAGTGATGTTCATCGGCGCGTAAACGTCGTTTTCCACCTCTTCGGGCGCCGGCATGGGCGAGGCCAGCGCAAACTCGGTAGCTTTTTGCACGGCGGCTTCGGCCTGCTTTTCCACCGCTTCCAACTCGGCATCGGTGGCCAAGCCCGCCTCCTTCAAACGCGCAGCAAATGAGGTGATCGGGTCGCGATCTTTCCAGGCTTGTTCTTCTTCCTTGGTGCGATACTTGCGCGGGTCGGAGCGTGAATGGCCGTACCAACGATAGGTCTTGCACTCGATGAGCGTGGGACCTTGGCCGCTCCGCGCACGAGCTAGCGCCGACGAGACGGCTTCATAGACGGCGATGGGATCCATACCATCTACCACCACGCCCGGCATATCGTAGGCCGCCGCGCGGTCGGCGATATCGGCCAGAGCGCTGACATTGTTGAACGGGACGGACATGCCGTAAAGATTATTTTCGACCACGTAGACCACCGGCAGCTTCCAGGCCGAGGCCAGGTTCAGCGCCTCGTGAAAGTTGCCCGTGTTTGAGGCGCCATCTCCGAAAAAGCACACCACGGCGCGGTCGGTGCCCTGCATCTTCATCGAAAGCGCCGCGCCCGTGGCCACGGGGATGTTGCCGCCCACGATGCCGGTGGCACCCAGGTTGCCCTTTTCCACGTCAGCAATGTGCATCGAACCGCCGCGTCCCTTGCAATAGCCGGTGGCTCGTCCGCACAGCTCAGCCATCATCTTGTTGAGATGTTCTTGCTTGGCCTCGGCGCCCACGGCCAGGCTGTCGCCGCGCGCGTGGCAGTGGCCGTGGCCGCGATGGGTGCTGGTGATGAGGTCGTCGTCGCGCAGCGCCGCAACCGCGCCCACCGCCACGCCCTCTTCGCCAGCGTACAGGTGCGAGGCGCCCTTGATGACATTTTGGCCTAGCAAGTCATAGACCGTGTCCTCGAAAAAGCGAATCTCCCACATGCGTCGCAGCATGTCAAGCAGTTGCTGCTTGCCCAGTTCTTGCAATGCTTTTTTTGCCATAATTGCCCTTCTTTATCTGTAGTCAGTAGACAAGATTTGCAAGATCAACAGGATCAAGGAACGGGGCGCGGTCATTGAGGGTGCCCCGGTGAACCTAAAAATTTTGGAAATCCTGTTCATCCCGTCTATGCCAAACGAGTGACCTTGACCTGCTCGTACACGGTGCGGACGGCATCGAGGGTGGGCATGGCCGAGCCATCCACCATCGCAGTGGCCGTGCCGGTGGCCACGCCCCAGCGCACAAGTTCTTCGGGCGGCAACCCCTGTCGCCAAGCCCATAGCGCGCCCGAAAGCGAGGCGTCGCCCGCGCCCACGGCGCTAATTTCTCGGATTTTGGGCGGCTGTGCGCGCCAGATCGTTGGTTGGGCAGGGTCGCCCACAGCCAGCGTCGCGCCTTGGCTGCCCAACGATAATAACACCCGCTTTGGCCCCAGCGCCAGGATTGCCTTCAGCCCCTCGACCCATTGCGCCGGCGCGTCGAACGGGCGGCCTACCAGTTCCACCGCCTCGATAGCGTTGGGCTTGACGAAATCCGGCCCGGCGACGCAACCAGGGGCCAGCGATGCCCCGCTGGTATCGAGCGCGGCGAACGCGCCGCGCTGCCGAGCCGCGCCGATCAGGCGGGCGTAGGTGTCGGGAGGCGCGCCCGGCGGCAAACTGCCCGACATCACCACCAGATCGCCGGGTTGCAGCCGTGCAATGAGCAGCGCCTCAAAAGCAGCCAGATCGCTTGCAACTACCCGTGGCCCCGGCTCGTTGAGCTTGGTGGTAACGCCGGTAGATTCATCAATCACCGTGACGTTGGAGCGCGTCTCGCCGGCCACCCAAATGAACTCGCAGGCATAGCCTTGCGCAGTCAGGCCATCCACCAGCGCCCGGCCCATGTTGCCCGCCGCGATGCCCAGCGCCGTGGTCTCGACGCCAAACTGCCTGAGCGCCACCGAGACATTGACGCCCTTGCCGCTTAGGTCGAGGCGCGAGCGCGTCGCGCGGTTCAGCTCGCCGATCACCAGTTTGGCAAAATGCATGGTGCGGTCTATCGAAGGGTTTAGGGTGACAGTATAGATCATCGCCAGCGCGCTTCCTCGCGAACAAGATGATAGCGCTCCAAGATCGCCCGGCCCAATGGCTCGTCGGGCGCGATTTCGCAGACTTGGTGCATCACAGCGCCCACGCTCTGTGCGGCGATGCGTTGTTGCAGTTCGACGGCCAGCGGGTCATCGGGCGCGTCGAACGCCAGCGCCGCCGCGATGGCCCACGCCAGGTTGACGGGTGGCACGCCCGCCGCCTCGGCCAGGCGCGCCGCGCCCACCAAGCGATCCGTCGGGGTCAACTTGCGCAGCGGGTCGCGCCCCAAGCGCAGGATGGGATCGGCCAAGACGCGGTTAGCAAAGCGCGCCAAGAGGTCCTCCACGTGGGCGCGCAGCCAGGACTCGTCGGCGTTGTAGCGCGCCACGATCCCGTGGATGGATTCCTCCAGCCCACCCTGCAAGATGGGGCGCACCTCGACGTCGTCGAGCGCCTCATAGCCCAGTTTGTAGCCCCGCCGGTAGCCCAGATAGGCCAGGATGGCGTGGCCGGCGTTGTGCAGGTAGAGCTTGCGCGCCGTGTAGAGCGGGAAATTATCACAAGGCTGCATCCCCACGATGGCGGGGATCTCACCCACGAAGCCGGCGCGATCTACCGGTAATTCTTTGTATGGCTCGACAATGATGAGTGTAGGATCTTGGGCGCGTAGGGCGGGCGGCAATTCGGGGACCATGCGCCCGATGACCGTATCCACAAAGCCAACATGCTGGAGAGCACCCTCACCCTGACCCTCTCCCCCTGGGAGAGGGTCAGGGGTGAGGGCTTGTAGCTTTTCGGCCACCATCCCCTTGAACAGCGCCGCTGCGCCTTTCAGGTTCTCGCAGATGATCAAGTTGAGCGGCGCCCTGACGCCGCGCTCGGCGCGCAAGACGATCCCTTGGGCTACCAGTGGCGCGATGAACGGCAAGGCTCGCGCGCCCACCGCTGTGGCCCCGATGGTGGCCCCGGCCAGCGCCTCAGCCACTGCATCGGCTTCGCGGCTGAGCAAGCCCGTCACCGGGCCGACGCGCACCTCTTCGGTGCGTTCATTGTTCACCAGGCGCACGGTGTAGGAACGCCGTTCGCGCAGCGCGCCGATCAGCGTCTCGTCAATATCCACAAACACCACTTCATATCCCGATTCGGCGAACAACTGCCCCAGGAACCCCCGGCCCACATTGCCCGCGCCAAACATCACCGCTCTTTTCAATGTCCTCTCCCTAGTGCATTTCCTGGCCGCCGGTGACGTTGATGGCCTGGCCCGTCATGTAGGACGACTCGTCCGATGCCAGGAACGCCATTACGTTGGCTACGTCGTCATAGGTGCAGCCGCGTTTCATGGGTACCTGGTCAAGGTACTTTTGGCGCACCTCTTCTTTGCTAATGCCCCACCGCTTGGAGTATTGCTCGTACAGGCTATCCACCCACAGCGGCGAATCGAGCAGATTGCCCGGGCAGATCGAGTTGACGCGAATGCCCTCTTCGGCCAGCTCCAGCGCCAAGCTTTGCGTCAGGCCTATGCCGCCGAATTTGCTGGCGGCATAGGCCGAGTTCTTGCCGCTGCCTTTTTTGCCCGATTTGGAGTTGATCTGGATGATGACGCCGCTCTTTTGCGCCCTCATCACGCGGACGGCGGCGCGGGCTACGTGGAAATAGCCCGTCAAATTGACCTCGATCACCTTGCGCCAGCGCGCCGGGTCAATTTCTGTGACGGCGCCGGCAAAGAGCACGCCGGCGTTCGAGACCATGATGTCGAGTCGCCCCCAGCGGGCCACAGCCTTATCCACCATCGCCTCGCACTGCGCCAGATCGGTCACATCGGCGTGCGCCCAATCGGTCTCGACGCCGTACTCAGCGGCGATGGCCTGCGCCAACGCCTGAGCTTTGTCGTCGGCGATGTCGGCCACCACGACATTGGCGCCCTCGCGCGCCAAGCGCCGGGCCAATGCTTCGCACAAGCCCTGGGCTGCGCCGGTAACGATGGCGATTTTCCCCTGCAAACGACGGTACTCGGTCATGGGAGCAGCTCCTTCAAGAACTCGGCCTCGGCTTCGACCGTCCAGCTCTCGCGCGGGCCAAGTTTGGCGTAGACGCCAGGCAAGACGTCTTTGAGTTCGGGCAACGTAGTGAGCGGGAAATCCAGGATTTGCGGATAGATCACCACTTTGCCCGGGTAAGTTTGATGCACTACACCCTCCAAGCCCTTGAGCACGTCGCGCAGGCCCGACACGGCAGCAACAGAGAGATTGGGGTCGAGCGCGCCGCTTTCGGCGGCGTTGAGCATATTGCGCAGGTCGCGGATGGCCGAGCCGCTGGTGCCGGTAAAGCGCAAGCCCTTGGCCACGACCGATGCCAGGTTGATGGGCGCTTTGGAGCCAACGGGCAAGCCTGCAAAGATGTTCATTACGCCTTTGGGGGCCATCATGGCTACCGCCCCCGCCACCACCCCCGCGCTAGGGGCCAACACCACGATATCGTCAAAGCCATGCCCGCCCGTCTCGGCCACTAGGCCGGCGTTGAACTCGGCGGGCGATTTGCCGTCGGGCGTGCGGCGCACGAATTGCATTGCGCCGCGCTTGGCCTCGACGAGTTGCGAGTACTTATCCTCCAACACGGCCAGACGCTCGGGCACCAGGTCGGTGGCAATCAACAATTTCGGCCCTTCGGCGGCCTGGAGCGCGCGCTGCACGTGCATCTGGCCCATCGGCCCGGCTGCGCCCAAGAAAGCGGCATAGCCGCCGGGCAATAATTCGGTACGGATCGGCTCGTAGGCCAGCGATAGATCCGGCCCCATCGCGCTCACCAGGGTGAGATGGTCATAGTGCAGGCGACCCACATCCACCTGAGCCACACCCAGGGCGTCGCCGCCCACCAGATTGAGCAGCCCGCCCTTGAGCGCGACCGGCTCTAGCTGCTCATAAAGCGCGGGATCGGCCCCCAAGAACACGATGTCATCGAACCCGCCCTGGTCCGAGGCAGCGACCGCTTCCTTCACCGTCTCGTCGCTGGGCGCGCCCAGTTCTACCAGGGTGTAACCATCGCTTGATGCACGGCGCTTTAATTCAGCCAGCAACTTGCCGCCCACGCCCAGCGTCACCACGCGGGCTGGGGCTTGGCCGCCGGCATAGGGCGTTCCCAAGGTGTATTCTTTTGCCGCCGGGCCAGCGGCAATCAGCGCCGCCCCGCCGCCCTTCCAGCCAACGCGATAGACTACGTCGTAGCTGGCGGTAACGCAAGCCCACGGCTCGGTGAGCGCGGCCTGGGCATAGCCCGTATCGGGCTTGACGGGCAGCAAGTAACACCCTTCGTCGCCTTCCAATACTTCCGGCCCAACAACGTTGTATTGAGACAGCCCACCTTGCAGGGCATAGCCATAGGCCAGCCCTACACCTTTGACATAGATATCAGCCTGGACAATGAACCGCTGCCCCGGTTCGAACTTGCCTTTGAGATTCGCTCCCACCTGAATGACGGTCAGCGCCACTTCGTGGCCCATCACCACCGGGTTGGCCTTCATGTCGCGGTTCAGCAAGCGCGGGTGCGTCGGCCCAGCCTTGATAATCTTGGTATCCGAAAAGCACAGTCCCACCGCGTCGTGGCGCACGAGCAATTGATCGGGGCCGCAGATAGGCGTATCCACTTGGATCGGTTTGCCATCTTGCCCCAGATTCTCAAACCCCGCGCCATAGAGCGGCCACAGCCAGTGTTTGGGCGGCGTAGCGCCCTGGCCCGCGCGATAGGCGGCCAGCTTGGGGTGCGCGTACAATGCATTTGCGCTCATTTTTGTACTCCTTCAAGCATTACTATCAATCACATCTCTGGCGCGGTTGGAAACCGCGGCTACTCTATCTTTAATTGTTTGCGCCGATACAGTTCATCGGGACGGGTGTGGATGCGCGCTACTGCCTCGCCCGGCAAAAAGTGCGGCCCGCCAAAAGCGTAGGCGCCTGCCAGAATACGGCACACCTTGACATACATGGCCGTGATGGCATCCACCTCTTGCGGCGAGCTGCCCAGGGCAATCATGCCGTGGTTCTGCATCAACACTACTTTGGGCGGTGCGCCCCAATTATCCATGTGACGCAGGAAGCCGGCGCGCACGGCCCGCGCCAACGGTAGGCCTGGGTCGGGGTAGGGCACATAGACGGGCGCCGGCCCGCAGACGACGATCTCATCGGGAAACAAACGCCCAATGATGGCTTCGGTCGCTGATACAGAGCACATCAGCGCGTTCACCGCTACGGGGTGGGTGTGGCCCACGAATTTGGCCCCCGCTTGGGCTAACGCTAGGGCGTGCAGCACCGTCTCTACCGAGGGGCGTCGCGTGGCCGCCTCATCCACTTTGGCCGCCGATAATGCCGCTTTCAGGCCATCGTCGGTCAGTTCGCCTTGGTCGGCCAGGGCCGCCACTGACTGAAGCCAAAGCTGCACAAACCCCTCGGCCTCGATGGTGCGCAGCTCCGTGCCGCTGGCTTTGACCCAAAATGTGCCGTCGTCGCACAGCGCCGAAGTGTTGCCCTCGCCCAATATCACCAGGTCGCGCTCGGGCTGGCCTAGCTTGCGCGACATCTCAACCAACGCTTGCAGAACGGTCGTCGCGTTCCCCATCTCACGCCCCCGGGTAGCCCGACGCAGAGCCGGTGGATTGGCCGCGCTCGGCGCAAATTTTCTGAAAGTAGCCGCTGGCGCGATAGGCGGCGAGAGGGTCCACCGGCGCGCCCATCTCTTCGCGGGCGGCGGCGAGCAGCGGGCGCACATCGGTGCGATAGGCTTCAAGCAGCGTCTCTTCGGCCAGGATCACATCGCCCTCTTGCCGCGCCTGAGCCAATTTGGCCCGATCAATGACCAATGCCTGGGCATAAGCGACCTGGATGTTGACCACTGACTGGATAGTGGCCTCGATCTTGGGCTTGGTGTTGTGGCTTTGATCAATCATGTAGGCCACATCCATCTTGTTCTTGGGGTCGAGTTCTCCCGCGATCAATTCGTTATAGATCAAGAACAGCTCATAGGGGTTGATCGAGCCAACGGTCAAGTCGTCATCAGCGAATTTTTTGTTGTTGAAATGGAACCCGCCTAGGCGGCCTTCGTCAATGAGATAGGCGACAATCTGCTCGATGTTCGTGCCTAGGGGGTGATGTCCTAAATCCACCAAGACCTGCGCACGGTCGCCTAGCTTTTGGCAAACGAGCAAAGCTGATCCCCAATCGCCCAGGTCGGTGTGATAGAACGATGGCTCGAAAAACTTGTACTCGACGAGGATGCGCATCGGGGCGGGCATGGCGGCATAGACCTCGGTCAAGGTCTCGACTAGGCGCTGCTTGCGGGCGCGGAAATCATCCTGACCCGGGTAATCGGTGCCATCGGCCAGCCACAGGCTGATGTCGCGCGAACCGGTTTGTTTGGCGATCTCGACGCATTCTAGGCAGTGATCTACCGCCTGGCGGCGTACTTCGACATCGGCGTGGCACAGGCTGCCAAAACGATATTCGTTATCCTGGAACAGATTGGGATTGATGGCGCCCAATTTCACGCCCAGCGAGGCAGCATAAGCGCTCAGATCTTTATAGTCATCCACTTTGTCCCAGGGGATATGCAGCGCCACTGAGGGCGCGACGCCCGTCATCTTGTGCACTTGGGCGGCGTCTTGGATTTTTTCGTAGGTGTCGCGCGCCACGCCCGGCTGGGGGAATACCTTGAAGCGCGTGCCCGAGTTGCCATAACCCCAAGACGGCGTCTCGATCTTTTGTGCTTTGAGCGCCGCTTTGACGTTTTCGACATCGAGGCCGCGCGCAGCCAGATCATCGGCCAAAACCTTGTACGCTTCCTTCCAGTTCGCCACGGTCATCCTCCTAATGGAATCATAGAAACAAATCACAGGGGCACAGAGATCATCGGACACGGATGAACGCAGATGGGCGTGGATTAGGATTGGTGTATGGACGAAATCCGCGTATTCCGCGTTTATCCGTGTCCTATCGCTCTGTTTATTCTAAGCCAGCACGACCTCGATGCCGCGATCTCTCAGGGCGGCTACCAGATCGGGCGGAGCGTCGCGATCGGTGATCACGCGATGAATCTGGTCGGTCGCGGCGCACGAGGCAAAAGCCACTTTGCCTAGCTTGCTTGCATCCAGCACCACGTTCACTTCGCGCACAGCGCTGACGAGCTTGCGCTTGAGTTCTACCTCGCCAGGGTTGGCGTCGGTCAATCCCTCGGCCAGGGTCAAGCCGCGCCCGCCAAAAAAGCCGCGCTGCAAGTTGCCCTTTTGCAGCACGCCGCTATCGCCATCGCCCACTACCGAGGCCGCCTCGCGCCAGATCGGTCCGCCGGGCAACATCACGGTGATGCCGGGGGCGCGCAAGAGTTCTAGGGCTACATACAACCCCGTGGTGAGCACTGTAAGATCGCGCCGCGCCAACAGACAACGGGCGATATGCCAGCAAGTGGTGCTAGCGTCGAGCACGATAGCCTCGCCATCCGAGACCATACTCGCCGCCGCTGCGCCGATGCGCTCTTTGGCTTGCACCTGTTCGCGTTGGCGCACAGAAAACGAGAGCGCCCCTTCGCCAAGATAGATGGGCACCGCCCCGCCGTGGGCGCGCAGCAAACGCCCGCTCCGTTCCAGCATGGCGAGGTCGGAGCGAACCGTCACCATCGAGACGCCGAGCGACTCGCTCAGCCCGGCCACCGAGACGTAACCCGTCTCTTGCAATTGTTGGAGAATCGCTTCTAGCCGTTCCTGACGATACAGTGGGCGCGCCATAAGTCCTTGCGTTTACTTTCGTTTTTCTTTCTCGGCGTTAACAAAGGGATTGTAACACGAAACAGCAGGTGCGTCAAGGTAAAGTGCAATAGAAAAGCAGCGGGGGTTCGACGGCTTGATTGTCGAACCCCCGCGATACGCTTTGTAAAGGCGCTGGCCTACTGCTTGCGCAAAGATGGAATGTACACTTTGTTGTTGTTCTGATAGGAGAAAAAGCGCAACCCAAAGCGGGTCATCTGTTTGGTTTGGTAATCCACCAGGCTGCCGTTAAAGCCATCGGGATTGATCGCCTCATCGAAAAAGCTGCCGTTGAGGCTGAACCACAACCAGCGCTGCACCAGACGGTCATCATCGGCGGGGCAGCCGATCTCGTCGTCAGTGCTGGCGAGCAGCCAATCAAAGGTTTCGATCATGAATTGTTCGATAGCCTGATCGCCGCGCTCGGCGCGCGCCTCTTCCGGTTCGCCCTCATAAAGCGGCTCGACCAGGTAGTACGAGGGTTGCAACACACCGGTTTCAGAGATGATGAGCGGTTTGCTCTGCTGGCCATGATCCTTCATCCATTGGCGGAAATCGAGCACCATGGATTTAAAGATGTCGGCGTTGTCGCATTCGGTCAGGGGATACTCCATAGGGGTCAGCCCTTCGGCCACCGGATCAATCCCCACGGGCCTGCCTGCGCCGTCGAGCGGGTTCGAGTCGCTGCCTTCGGTCAAGATCTGGATATGGATATTCCACACATCTACGTCCATCGGTGTGTCATAGAGATCCTGATAGGCGGCCATCGCGTGTTCCAGCCAGCGGAGGCGCAAGGGCGTCACCTCGACGATGCCGCCGATGGCGATCTGCGCCGTGGGGTCCCAGCCGGTGATGTTCACATAGGCGTCGTGATAGCGCTGCGCGTAGGTTTCGGGCGTCACAGCATCCTGATTTGGACATTCAGGTTCGTTGCCGATGAGCCAGGTGGCGCCCGGGTTCGCGGCAACGGCCTGTTGCACCGTGGTCCAGTTGGGCGGCCAAACGCGGTCGCCCACGCGGATGAGCTGCACATACTCTAGCTTGACGTCGGGGGGCTGGGGCGGGGGGACGCGATACTTCCAATCCGAATACCAGCCGACGCCGAACTTGCTCACGTTATAATCGCTGATGGATTGGGCCACCGTTCCGCTGCCCTCGGGCACTTCGCTCACAAAGGCGATGCCAAAGCGCTGCTGGCGAGTGTACATCGGCTCGGCGGAAAGCGCCGGCAGCGCCGCGACGCCGAGCACAACGGCCGCTAAAAATACGGCGGCCACGGGCGCAAGAGCACGACGAAAACGCATGATGAAACTTCCTCCTTTTCTTGTTCGGCCGAAAGGGCCGTAGATCACATTTTAGCAAACGCGACCTAGCGATCAAGCCTGGCGTCAAAACCTCAGGCGCGAGAGCCTTTCCAGAACGCCATATAGGTATCGCTGATAACCCATTGCCTGGCGGGCGTCTATGGAGATGCTCTCCAACCCTGCGGTCAGGGCCGCGTTCGCGTTTTCATTCCCAAAGATGTAGTAACTGTATTCCAAGCCGCCCCCCCAGTATGGGT
>CAZYPJ010000067.1:0-15306 GCA_964649365.1 uncultured Anaerolineales bacterium
GCCGCGCGCATCACCGGCCAGGCCGACGAAATCCGCCGTGCTGATGTGCTGGTGTTGCCCGGCGTGGGCGCCTTTGGCGATTGCATCGGCAAGGTGCGCTATTTAGGGCTAGAGCCAGCCATCACCGCCGCTATTGCCGATGGCAAGCCCTTCTTGGGCATCTGCGTGGGTTTGCAGCTTCTATTCGAGGTGGGCGAAGAGATGGGCGAATATCGCGGCCTGGGCGTATTGCCTGGGCGGGTGCGACGCTTTCCCCAGGGGCTAACCGTGCCTCACATGGGGTGGAACCAAATCCATCAACAAAAGGCTACGCCTTTATGGCGCGGCGTGCCCGATGGCAGCTATGTTTATTTTGTGCATTCGTACTATGCCGAGGCGTACGATCCGGCTTGCGTCGCCGCGACTACCGATTACGGCTTGGATTATTGTTCGGCGGTGGCGCGCGATAACCTGTTCGCTATCCAGTTCCACCCTGAAAAGAGCCAAGATGTGGGCGAACGCATCTTGCGTAACTTTGCCGTTCAAGCGGGCTTGCTGGAGGATGGTGCATGATCGTTTACCCGGCGATTGACTTGCGCGGTGGGCGCTGCGTGCGCCTGCAACAGGGCGATTTCGCCGCCGAGACCGTCTTTGCCGCCGACCCCGTCGAGGCCGCTCTCCGTTGGGCGGCGCAGGGGGCCGAATGGTTGCACGTGGTCAACCTCGATGGCGCGCTGGGTCGTTCCGCCGAAGAGAACCTCGCCGCGCTAGGGCGCATTTTGCAGGCGACCCCTTTGCCGGCGCAGTTCGGCGGCGGGGTGCGCAGCGTCGACGACGTAGGGCGGCTGCTCGATCTGGGCGTGGCGCGCGTCGTGTTGGGCACGGTGGCCGTGCGCGACCCGCGTGTGGTGGCCGAATCGCTGGCGCGTTACGGCGCCGAGCGGGTATGCGTGGGCATTGACGCCCGCGAGGGCCGCGCGACAATTCAGGGTTGGGCCGAGATTCCAGGCGTCGGCATGGACGTATTAGCCCAACAGATGCGCGACTTGGGTGTGGCGCGCATCGTCTATACCGATGTGGGCCGCGATGGGATGCTGTCGGGCGTCAACGTCGAGGCGACAGCGCGCCTGGCGCGTGAAACGCGGCTCAAGGTGATCGCCTCGGGCGGTGTGGCCTCGCTCGACGATATTCGCGCGCTGTTGGCCTATGAAACAGGAGGTATCGAAGGCGTCATCATCGGTATGGCGCTCTATCGGGGCGTGTTTTCACTGGCAGAGGCCATCAAGGTCGCACAAGGAGGATGACATGCTCGCCAAACGTATTATCCCGTGTTTGGATGTGATGAAAGGGCGCGTGGTCAAGGGGATCAACTTTCTCGATTTACGCGACGCCGGCGACCCGGTGGAGCAAGCGGCGATCTATAGCCAAGAGCGCGCCGACGAATTGGTCTTTCTCGACATTACCGCCTCGCATGAGGGGCGCGACATCGTAACCGACATGGTGCGGCGTGTGGCCGACGCCATCAATATCCCGTTTACCGTGGGCGGCGGTCTGCGCACCGTGGAAGATTTGCACCAAATTCTGCTCGCGGGGGCTGACAAGACCTCTATCAACAGCTCGGCTATCCGTACGCCCGACCTGATTGACGAGGGCGCCAAGCGGTTCGGCTCGCAATGCATCGTGGTGGCTATTGACGTCAAGCGCCAAGCCCCTGACCATTGGGAGGTGTTCATCAATGGCGGGCGCATCCCTACGGGACGTGAGGCGGTAGCTTGGGCCAAGGAGGTTGAATCGCGCGGCGCGGGCGAGATCCTTCTTACCAGCATGGATTGCGACGGCACGAAGGATGGCTACGATATCCCCATTACCCGCGCCATTGCTGAGGCCGTCTCGATCCCTGTGATCGCCTCGGGCGGGGCGGGCAAGCTGGAGCATTTCTATGAGGCGCTCACTGAGGGCAAAGCCAGCGCCGCCTTGGCAGCCTCGCTGTTCCATTTTCATGAACTAAGCGTGACTCAGGTCAAGGACTATCTGGCGCAGCGTGGGTTGCCCATTCGCCGCTGACGAGGAGACGAGATGAACCAAGTGATCGAGGCATTGACGCACACCATCGAGGATCGCAAGCTGCACCCCCGCGAGGGATCGTACACTTGCAAGCTGTTCGCCGCCGGGCAAGGCGAAATCCTCAAAAAAGTGGGCGAGGAAGCCGTCGAAGTGGTGGTGGCCGGCGCGCTGGAAAGCAACGAGCGTCTGGTTTACGAAACCGCCGACCTCGTCTATCATTTGCTGGTCATGCTCGCCGCGCGCGACCTGAATTGGAATGAAATCGAGGCTGAGCTGCAACGGCGTTTTCATTGAGATAGAGTCGGTACCATGACACTGTATGATCTTGGTGGGCGCGACACGTCGCGCTCCTACGATGAACGCGACATGTTGTGACATAGAAAGGATCCGATGATTGCCACTTATCCCTGGCTCGATACCATCGAGGCCGTACTGTTCGATATGGACGGTACACTGATTGAGACCGACAACCGCTGGGCCGCGATTTTCGCGCACAAACTCGAGCCACTCAAGCGTATCGCGCCCCGGCTCGATACGGCTGCGCTGGGTCGCAGCCTGGTGATGGCCGTCGAGACGCCCGCGAACTATACGATCTCGCTGTTTGAGCGCCTGGGTCTCGGATCGAGTTTTTTTGGCTTGGCCGACCGTGTGCGTCGCTCCAAAGGGATCGCCACCAAAGAGGCGGCGGTGTTGGTGGATGGGAGCGAGGCGCTTTTGGAGTATCTGAAGTCTCGTTACAAATTGGCGGTGGTTACTACCCGCGCGCGGCCCGAGGCCAACGCCTTTGTGGCCCTCGCCGGGCTGGAACGCTTTTTCCCAGTGGTGGTGACGCGCGAGGATGTGTGGCGGATGAAACCCCATCCGGCGCCTATTCGCAAGGCGGCGGCGATGTTGGGCGTAGCCCCCGAACGCTGTCTGATGGTGGGCGACACAACTATGGATATCCTAGCGGCGCGCCGCGCAGGGGCCTATGCGTTGGGGGTACTATCGGGCTTTGGCGAGCGCCGCGAACTGGAGCGCGCCGGCGCGCATATCATCCTGGAGCGCGCGGCGCTGCTGTTGGGGTTGTTGGGCGCGTGAGCAGGCAAAAAAAGGGTGCGCCCTTTTTTTCATTTGATTGCCCCTATTCGCTGATCGCCTCGGCTTCTTCAGCCTCTTCTTGCCCCACCTTGATGCGCCACAGGTTCTCGGGGCTGGTTAGCCGGTCGAGATAGAGGATGCCGTCGAGGTGATCGTTCTCGTGCTGAAAGGCCTGTCCTAGCAGATCCTCGCCGCGATAGCGCACCGGCTTGCCGTTGGTGTTATAGCCTTTGATGGTCACGCTGGTCGCGCGCTTGACAAGGCCGCGGTAGCCAGGTACCGAAAGGCACCCTTCTTCCATCTCTTCCTCACCATCCAACCGCACGATCTCGGGGTTTACTAGCACATAGCGCTTGGCCGGGGCGATCTCACGGCCCTCCTCGTCCTCTTCGGGCGGGATCTCGACGACGAACACGCGCTCCAACACGCCGATCTGCGGCGCGGCCAAGCCGGCGCCGTGGGCGGCGTGCAATGTATCGAACAAATCGTTCACCAATTGGCGCAGATTATCGCCAAAGCGGGTGACCTTTTTGGATTTCTTGCGCAATAGCGGGTTATCCGCCGTCAATATCGGTTTGACAGCCATGGCCGTTTCTCCAGAAGAATACACAACTCGCAACACTATTCAGGACGCCATTATAGGCCCAATGAGGATCCTTGTCAAAGAAGAGTTGTTCTATCCTCTTTAGGGATGGTTGCTTGGGCTTAGCTCTGGTCGTATAATCGCGAGCATGAAAGGAGCGCGATGTCGCAACTCGTCTCGCTGGTCGCCACGGTGTTGAACGAGGTTGGTTCGATCCAGACGCTGCTCGACTCGCTCTGCGCGCAGACGCGCCCGCCCGAGGAGATCGTCATCGTGGACGGCGGCTCAACCGACGGCACGCTGGAGGCGCTGGAGCATTTCGCGCAAGGTTCGCCCATACCGACGCAAGTCATCTCGCAGCCAGGGTGCAATATCTCGGCGGGGCGCAACGCTGCCATCGCTGCCGCGCGTGGGCCGCTCATCGCCGTCACCGACGCGGGCGTGCGCCTAGAGCGCGATTGGCTTTCGCACCTCGTCGCGCCGTTCGAGAGCGCCAATCCTCCGGATGTGGTTAGCGGCTTTTTCACGCCCGATCCCAAGTCCACATTCGAGCTGGCATTGGGGGCTATCACCTTGCCCACGCTGGACGAGATTAACCCCGTCACCTTTTACCCCTCGTCGCGCTCAGTGGCCTTTAAGCGTGAGGCTTGGCAGGCGGTGGGCGGTTACCCTGAGTGGCTCGATTTCTGCGAGGACTTGCTGTTCGATTTCGCCCTGCGCGACGCGGGCTATCGCTTTGCCTTTGCGCCGCAGGCGGTGGCGCATTTCCGGCCCCGGCCCACGCTCAAGAGCTATTTCAAGCAGTACTATCGCTATGCGCGCGGCGACGGCAAGGCCGATTTCTGGCGCTACCGCCACCTGGTGCGTTATGGAACTTATCTGGTTGCGCTGCCGTTATTGGTAGAGTTGGCTATCGCGCATCACCCGCTGTGGTGGCTGGCGCTGGCCGCGGGGCTGGCGGCCATGATGCGCGCGCCGCTGCAGCGGCTGCGCCCAGCGCTGGCGGGCCTCTCCTCGCGCGAGAGGTGGATTGCCCTGGCCTGGGCGCCGGCTATTCGCGTCGTCGGCGATGTGGCCAAGATGCTGGGCTACCCTGTAGGGGTGTGGTGGCGCTGGCATTACGCGCCGCGCACGCCCTGGCCCAAGCGACAACGATAGTTTGTTGGCGACTTGCGCTTATGCTACAATACCTTACCTCGAATGCTTTTGAGGAACGCTATGACCGATCTGGCCATCGTCATCGTCAACTATAATACCCGCGACGACCTGCGCAACTGCCTCGCCTCGCTAGGGCGCAGCCAGGGCGCCGTGAGCTATCGGACCATCGTGGTGGATAACTGCTCTTCCGACGGCAGCGCCGCAATGGCGCGCGCCGAGTTCCCCTGGGCGCGAGTGATTGAGAACGAGGTCAACGGCGGCTATGCCTATGCCAACAATATCGGCTTGCGAGACGTCGGTTATGCCCAGGGCGCGACACTGGGCCAGATGCCGCGCTATGCCCTGCTGCTCAACCCCGATACGATCTTGCCCGCTGATGCATTGGAGCGAATGATTGCCTTTATGGATGCCAACCCCGATGTGGGCGTCGCCGGCCCCAAGCTGGTGCGTCGTGACGGCAGCCTCGACAAGGCCTGTCGGCGCAGTTTCCCTACACCCGAAGTGTCGTTCTATCGTCTCACGGGGCTGAGCGCGCTCTTTCCGCGCAGTCGGCGTTTCGGGCGCTACAATCTCACCTATCTCGATGTGGACGCCCAGGCCGACGTAGATGCGGTGGTGGGCGCGTTCATGTTGCTGCGCGCCGAGGCGCTGGAGCAGGCGGGCCTGCTCGACGAGGCTTTTTTCATGTATGGCGAAGACCTTGACTTGTGCTATCGCGTCAAACAGCATGGCTGGCGGGTGGTCTATTATCCAGCGGTGACGGTGTTGCACCTAAAGGGGGCGGCCAGCCGCAAAATGAGCACCCGCGCGATCATCGCCTTTTACGAAGCGATGCGGATTTTCCACAACAAGCACTATCGCGCACAGACCTTTTTCCTGTGGAACTGGATCATTGATCTCGGCATTACTGCTCTACGGACGGCGGCCTTGTTGCGCAACAGCTTGCGCCCGCCCGAACGCCGCCGGGTGGCCTCGGCCTAGGTGAAATCGCCATGACGCATCGAGCCAGAACCCTGCTCACGCTGCTCACCGCGACGATTGATGTGGCGGCGGCTATCTTTGCTTTCTTCTTGGCCTATCGCTTGCGTGGTAGCATCAGTTTCCCCACGGCGCTCAAACTGGCGCCTTTTGTCAACTATCTCGATCAGCTCACTGTACAAGTGTTGAGTCTGCTTACCACGTTCTTTTTGTATCGGCTCTATCACCTGCACCGCAACGCTTCGCGCATTGACCAAGTCTCGATGACTGTATTGGCAGCCTCTGTCGCTACCGCTGTGGGCACAGCGCTAAGCTATCTGATTTATGCGCAAAACGACCGCGACCTGACGCGCGGTCTGATCCTCTACTATTGGATGCTCGTTATCGTGTTCGTGCTCGTTGGGCGCTACGTGTCCAGCCGGGCGCAACGAGCGGCGCGCAAACGCCACCCCGATCGCTTGCTCATCGTGGGCACGGGTGAGGTCGCCCGCATGATCTTGCAAAAGACAGTGCAATCGCCGCATCTGGGCTACCGGGTGATGGGCTTTGTGGATGGCCAAGACGGAACGCGTGAGGTCGCCGGCGTGCCGGTGCTCGGCTCGCAGAGCGAGTTAAGCCAGATCGTCAACGATCACGATGTGGATGAAGTTGTGATCGCCCTGCCAGAAGCCTCGCACGATGAATTGCTCGACATGATTACCGCGTGCGAAGCCAAGCACGCCACCGTGCGCATTTTCCCCGACCTCTTTCAGATCATTGCCTCCGAGTTGAGCATCGGCGACCTGGATGGCCTGCCGCTGCTCACCGTGCGCGATGTGGCGTTGCGTGGCTGGAAGCTAGCCATCAAGCGCGCTATGGATCTTTTAGTCAGCGGAACAGGGTTGATAGTTCTCTCTCCTTTTATGTTATTAGTAGCGGTGCTGATCAAATTGGAATCAAAGGGGCCGGTATTCTATGCGCAAACCCGTGTGGGATTGGATGGCAAGCCTTTTCCTATGATCAAGTTCCGCTCGATGCGTGTGGACGCCGAGGATTCTAGCGGGCCGGTGTGGGCCTCGCAGGACGATCCACGCAAGACCAAGCTAGGCGCGTTGCTTCGCAAAACTTCGATTGATGAATTGCCTCAACTCATCAATGTGCTGCTGGGCGATATGAGCTTGGTAGGACCGCGCCCCGAGCGCCCCTTCTTTGTGGAGCAGTTCAAACAGGTGGTGCCGCGCTATATGGAACGGCACAAGGAAAAGGCGGGGATGACGGGCTGGGCGCAAGTGAATGGCTTGCGGGGCGACACCTCGATTGTGGAGCGCACCAAATACGATCTTTACTATATCGAAAACTGGTCATTACTGTTCGATCTGAAAATCCTGATTCGACAAGTCATCAATCAGTTTCGCGGCGACCGCAATGCCTATTGATTACGCCATGAATCCCCATTCGATGCCAAGTATGGAAAAGCCATGCGCGTTCTGCTGATCTCGGGTGAATATCCGCCGATGGAAGGCGGGGTGGCCGACTTTACTCACTTGTTGAGCGCAAGCTTGACCGAGTTGGGAGCAGAGGTACATGTGCTCACTTCGGTTCAAGCGTCGCAAGCGCCGAATTCCCAAGTGCGGCGATACCCCTTGATGTGCGACTGGAGCTGGCGTGCTCTGTATGACGCAGTGCACTGCTTGTGTGATAAAATCCATCCCGACGTACTCAATATCCAATATCAGGCTGCGGCTTATAATCTGCACCCAGCTATCAACTTGTTTCCGTTGTTGAATCGCCGCCTACCTGTGGCGACGACGTTTCACGATCTACTCGTTCCTTACCTTTTCCCCAAAGCAGGGCCGCTGCGCTGGCGTGCGAACTTGGCGCTGGCGCGGAGCAGCGCAGCGGTGATCGTCACTAATGCCGAAGATCGGGCCAAGTTAGCGCGCTATGGCTGGATGCGAAGGTTAGAGATGATCCCCATCGGCAGCAACATCGCGCCTTCGTTGCCGCTCGGCTATAACCGCGCCGCCTGGCGGCGCCGCTGGCAATTGGGTGACGAGGCGCTGCTGCTATGCTATTTTGGTTTTTTGAACGCCAGCAAAGGCGGCGAGGAATTGATCGCCGCGCTGGATCATTTGGTGAGGGCCGGGCGCGATGCACACCTGGTGATGATGGGCGGGGCAGTGGGCGCCAGCGATCCTACCAATCGGGTCTATCTGGAGCAGGTGCAGGGCGCGATCCGCAAGCGCGGTTTAGAGCGGCGGGTGATCTGGACAGGTTATATGCCGCCGGAGGATGTCTCGGCCTGCTTTGGCGCGGCGGATATCTGCGTGCTGCCTTATCGCGACGGCATTTCCTTCCGACGGGGCAGCTTGATGGCCGCGCTTGTTCATGGGATGCCCATCATCAGCACGCGCCCGCAGGTGGCGCTGCCCGAACTCTGCCATGGCGAGAACGTGTGGCTCGCGCCATCGCGCGCGCCCGATGCTCTTGCTGCCGCTATCGCTCACCTGGCCGACAATCCGACGCTACGGCAACGCCTAGGCGCCGGGGCCAGGGCGCTCTCGCGTGAATTCGATTGGGCGCGCATCGCTGCGCGCACGTTGGAGGTTTATCATGCCATCGCAGCCCGCCATCCATCGGGCGCCGGCGCCGCACGTTCTCCCTGAGCATTCGTTTGAGCTACAACGTCAAGGGATTATCCTCGTTCTGGCGCTCTTCATGGTTCTGGGTTGTCTTTACAGCATCGCTACCCCGATCTTTGAAGCCTCGGATGAGATCGCCCACTATCCCTTTGTCAAACACCTGGCCGATGGCCACGGTCTGCCCGTGTTGCGCGCCGACCAACTCGGCGCCTGGAAGCAAGAGGGCGGTCAGCCGCCGCTCTATTATGCCCTAGGCGCTTTACTGACGCGCGGCGTTGATACCAGCGATTTCGAGGCTGTCCATAAGATCAATCCTCACGCCGATATCGGCGTCATCAAGGCCGATGGCAATGCTAACATGGTTATCCATTCGTCGCGCGAGCGATTCCCTTATCGTGGGACAGCGCTGGCGGTGCACATCGTGCGTTGGGCTTCGGTGCTGATGGGAGCGGTGACAGTGTGGGCGGCCTACGCGCTGGCTTGCGCGTTGGGCGTCGAGCGCACCCTGGCCGTGAGTGCGGCGGCCATTACGGCGTTTAACCCAATGTTCTTATTCATCACCTCGTCGGTGAACAACGATGCGCTGGTGACAATGCTCTGCGCGCTGAGTCTGTGGCTGATGGTGCGCTATGTCTCCATCCGGCCAACCATTGCACAGTGGATAATGCTGGGCGTGTTGTTGGGATGCGCTGTTCTCACCAAGACCAGCGCACTGGCCATGCTGCCATTGGCTGGCCTGGCCGTCATCGTCGTGGCTCGCCGTCAACGCTCCTGGCGCGAGTTGTTTATCGCCGCCCTGACTGTGGGGCTGCCCGTAATCGCGATCAGTGGATGGTGGTTCTACCGCAACTGGCAACTTTACCACGATCCGCTGGGCCTTTCAGCGTTCATCGCTGTCATCGGCAAACGCCATCCCACGCCTACCTTGTTGCAACTCATGGGGGAATGGCGCAGTTTTTTCCAGGCTTACTGGGGCTTTTTTGGTGGAATGAACGTGCCCGCGCCGCAGGGAGTCTATCTCTTTTTCGGCCTCGTCACTCTGATCGGGCTGATAGGCGCCCTCCTGTGGTTGATCCGACAGCGCCGCGCTTTGTCGAACGAACGCCGCTGGTTATCTCTATCGCTGGTGATCCTCTGGCCCACGACAGTGTTTATTGCGTTGGTGCGCTGGACGCTAATGACTCCCGCTAGCCAGGGGCGTTTGATGTTCCCGGCTCTCACAGCGTTGAGCTTGTTAATGGCGATAGGCTTGGATAACATCGCGCCTCGTCGGTTCGCTCATGGCGTCCTCGACGCAGTGTGTGCAGCAATGTTGGCCATCGCCGCTTTGCTCCCTTTTGTGACCATCTTGCCGACCTATGCGCCGCCGCCCGCTTTACAGATAGGCGATGTCGCTGAACTGTCTCCCCGGGTGAATGCCGTCTTTGGCGGTGGGATGCGCTTGTTAGGCTACGAGGTGGATCGACTTGAGGCGACGCCCGGAGATTCCGTAGCGATTACGCTCTATTGGGAAGCGCTAGCTCCGATGAACGAGGACTATAGCGTATTCGTCCATATCCTGGGAGCGCATGATCTCATCATCGGGCAACGCGACCGTTACCCTGGCCGGGGCAATCTGCCTACCTCGCTTTGGTCGCCTGGGCAGATCGTGGCGGACACCTTTATCGTGCCTATCGCACCTACTGTCATGACTCCCGTACAAGCGCGCTACGAGGTGGGCTTTTATAACTATACCACAGGTGAACGTTTGCCGGTAGTGGATTATACTGGCGCGACGCGGGGCGATTGCTTCCGCTTTGGGCATTTACTCCTGCCCTCGCGCGTTGTAGATGGCATCCCCAACCCGGTGTTCTTTAACTTGGATAATCGTGTCGCTCTGGTCGGTTATGACATTGATGGCCTGGCCGCCGAGCCGGGTGAGTCGTTACATCTTATTCTTTATTGGCGCGCTCTGGCCGACCTCGACACGAACTATAGCGTCTTTACGCAGATAGTGGGCGAACAGAACAATATCTGGGCGCAAAAAGATGGGTGGCCCCAGGATGGCGATGCGCCCACGGCCACCTGGCGCGCCGGCCAGCTCATCGAGGATTCGTACAAACTGACCATCAAGCAAGAAGCCCCCGTTGGAACCTATGACCTGATGGTGGGTATGTACGATGCCGAAGGTAAACGGCTGAGCGTGTTGGGCGAGGGAGGTTATGTTCAGGATACGCGCATCGTATTAGGTCAAGTGCGCGTGATGCCCGAACCGTAGAAAGCGTGTATAATGCCGCTGATGCTAAAAGATGCAACTTGCGTCGCTAAATCTGATAAAACCTTCGCGCGCGGTAACTGGCGCGAGTGGCTTGCGCCGGGGGCGATCGTTGCTCTGGCTCTGGCGTTGCGCTTCTATCGGTTGGACGCGCAAAGTCTGTGGTACGACGAAGGCTGGAGCGTGCATTTGGCGCAGGGGTCGCTGGGGCAGCTTTTGGCGCAGGCCTCCAGCGACGGACACACTCATCCGCCTGGCTATTATATCTTGCTGCTGCTGTGGACGCGCTTGTTTGGCGGCAGCGTATTCGCCGTGCGCAGCCTTTCAGTGGTGATCGGCGCGGCCACGGTGTGGGCTACTTATCGCCTGGGACGTGAGCTATTCGATCGTGTCGCTGGCCTTGCAGCAGCGACTTTGTTGGCGCTGGCGCCGGCTCACGCCGTCTATTCCCAAGAAGCGCGCATGTATGTGCTTTTGGGGCTATGCTATGCTGTTGTGTTGCGCCTGTTTTATCGCTATGCCCTGCGCCGCGAAGCATGGATGCGCCGCGATTGGCTGCTGTTGGTCGTCGCCGAAATTGCGGCAGTGTACGCCCATTATTTCGCCTTCATGGCGCTGGCCAGCCTCGCTATCTGGATGTTAGCCTGTCTGATCGTACAGGCTGGGCGGAACGGGCTGCGCCCTCTGTGGCAGTGGTTGGCCAGCCAGGCTATCGTCGCTGTTGCCTTTGCGCCTTGGATGGGCGTCGCTGTGCAACGCGCCGCTACTCACACCGCGTTGGATGCTACAGCTTTTGCGTTTTGGCCCTTTGTCGCGCAGACCTGGTCGTTTTTGGCGGGCGGTCACATCGCGCTTTATGGTCGCGAGCCGCACTATGCGCTGGCTGCCGGCATCTATCTAGGTACGGCATTAGCCTTATGGGTTTGCTCGCTTTTAATCCGCAAGCGACTCGAACGCCAAGCTGTAGTCTATCTGCTTATGCAGAGCGTTTTACCTTTAGCGATGATCTATCTTTTGATGCAAACACGTCTAGGTTTTCATCCGCGTTATGTATTGATGTTATTGATCCCACTGTTGGCGCTTTTAGGGCAGGGGATAGTGGTTTTATGGCGATCAAACTGGATTGGTCGCATCGGCGCCTCTGCCGTTCTACTGGCGTGGGGCACCGTTGCTGTGCTGGCTGCTCGCGCTTATTGGGTTGATCCCTATTATGCTCGCGACGAAGCGCGCGCTACTGTGGCTTATTTGCGCTCCAGCCTATCGCCCGATGCGGTGGTATTGGTGGATAATGATGATTGGGCGCTGCGCTACTATCTGCAAGGCCACGGTCGCCAGGTGTATTACCTTACCGACGACCAAATCTCACCCGAAGTGATCTCGCCTCTATTGGAGGGGGCTACTCAAGCAGCTCTGGTCAAGTGGTATCAGGGCGAAAGCGACAAGAACGGCCTGTTGCCCTATCTATTGGAGCGCGCCGGCGCTCACATCGAGACGCGCGATCTGCCCGGCTATTCTGTACAGTGGTATCGCCTTGATGGCGTACCAGCGGCGTTGCATTCGCGCGCCGTGAATGTCAACATCGGGCCGTTGCGATTGCTGGACGCTACCGTCGAGATTGTGGCGTCCGCCGACGAGGCAATTACTGTTGCTTTGACCTGGCGCAAAGAAGCCGAGAACGCGCCTGACCTCAAAATGAAACTGATGCTGGTAGATGAGTTAGGTCGAACAGTGGCCGACGGCGAACAAAGGATGCGCGACAGATCTGGAGCGGGCGTGGATGCCTGGCAGATTGGACAGACAGTAACAGATTACGCCACCTTGCCGCTTGGCGCAGGTATTGCCCCGTTGCGCTATACACTGCGCCTGAGCGTCTATCATGAAGGGGATCTCGGTGGCTATGACGTGCTTGATGCGGCGGGCGCGCCCGCAGGCAAGAGCTATGACTTGGCGGAGGTGGAATTGACCCCGGCGCGGGGACTGGCGCACAAAATGGTGGATCACCAGGCGCTAGGATTGAAGACCCTTGCCGATGCCTTGGTGGCGCCCGGGCTGGAGCTATGCGCTTTTGCCCCAAGCCAGGACAAGCTCCAAACGGGGGATACCCTCTCTGTGCTCTTGGAATGGCGAAACGCGGAAGATCAACTGCCCGATTATCTCCCTAGTCTTCGTTTAGTGCGGCAAGGACAGGTGTTAGCCTGGGCAGAGGCCGCCCCAGTTTATGGTCGCTATTCCACCGCGCTTTGGCAGCCCGGCGAGGTCGTGCTGGAATGGCGCGATATGGTTATCCCGCCCGATATTGCCAGCGGCCCCGCCGAGGTCGAGATTGCTGTGTGGGGCGAATCTTCCGTTTCGTTGGGCGCGATTGAAATCGAGGCTGTTGAACGCCTCTATCAGGCGCCGGATCGGCAAGTCAAAGTCGTCTTATCTATTGGCGATTTCGCCGAATTGGTGGGCTACGATTTGCCTGACGCTATCCTTGCCAGCCAAGATATACCGCTGATTCTCTATTGGCGCGTCGTGGGCCAAACAGACAAAGATTATGTAGTGTTCATTCACTTGCTCGACAATGAAGGCAGGCTTGTCGCCCAGCACGACTCGCCCCCGGCGAGCGGCGACCGCGCTACAACGAGTTGGGTGCGCGACGAATACATTGTGGATGCCCACGCCCTGCATTGGGTAGAAGCCGGTTATCGCGGCCCCGCCAGCATCGAAGTGGGCCTATATGACCCACTTTCCGGCCAACGGGTGCTGACGCCGCAAGGCGATTCGCGGCTGTTGCTGCCCAGTAGTATAATCGTCCGCTAACATATTTCGGCGATCAGGAAATCATGTCCGCTAAATCTTGGCGTCAGAAACTTGTCTCTCTGCTCTCTAACCTGTACAGCAACTGGGCGATGGCGCTCATTGTGGTGATATTCGTCGTTCTCGGGGTGCGTTACAGCAACGCCACGCCCATGTTCGAGACGCCCGCTGAACCTTGGCATTATCGTTATGTGCGCCATTTGGCCGACAACAGGAGCCTGCCGCCGCTGGCTGCATTGGGCGACGAGTGGGAGCAAGGCGAATCGCATCAGCCGCCGCTCTATTATGCCCTGGGTGCGTTGCTTATCTCGCCGATCTCTGTGGACAAATCGGCGCCGCTCTATGAACGCAACATCTATGCGTCTTTGGGCGTTTTGGATTCGCCCAATAACAAGAATGCGGTGCTGCACGTTCAAGGCGAAAATCGTCCCTATCGTGGGGTCGTGCTCGCTGTTCATTTGCTGCGTCTCTTCTCGCTCCTCTGTTCTGTAGGGACTGTGTTGGCGACCTATGGCGTCGCGCGGCAGATCGCGCCTCGGTCGCGGCTGACGGCAGCTTGTGCAGCGGGACTGGTGGCCTTTAACCCACAATTCCTCTTTGTCAGCGCCAGTGTTTCCAATGACCCTTTGGCCATTTTGCTGGTGACAACGGCTCTTTATATGAGCCTCACTGTGTGCAACGACAATGCTTTTCCCTATCGCACACCGATCCTGTTAGGGATCACGGTCGGTCTGGCCACACTGACGCACTGGAGCGGCTTGGTCGCCGGAGTGTTGATTCCATCTGCCTATGCGCTCCGCTTCTTGAGCAGCGGTTCGCGTCGTTTCTGGGCCGACCTGGTAAGGCCTGTTCTCATTGCTTCGGCTGGGGTGATGCTCATCGGCGGCTGGTGGTACATGCGGAATTTGCTGTTGTATCACGATCTGCTGGGCGTCGAGGCCATGCTTGCATCGCGATCGCACTCTCTCTCGCTCGTGAACACATTGCAAGCGCTGGTCGCAGCGGTCAAATCGTATTGGGGCGTCTTTGGATGGATGAATGTGCCCACTGACGAGGTGTTCTATATTCTGATGCAAGTACTCTCAGTGCTGGGTGTCATCGGCCTAATCTTACAAGGGGCGCGCATCTACTGGGGACAGCGAGGGCTGCGCTATCAGCGCTGGCAATCGCTGGGTTTATTAGTTTTATGGCTACTCATCATCTTTATCACATTTATCCGCCGTGTGCAGCTTACCGGCGAGTCGGAAGGGCGACAACTCTATCCGGCTATTGCAGCCATTGCGTTCTTTATGTTCGCAGGCGTGACGGCTTGGGCGCCTCGTCGCTATGGGGCTATCTTGATGGTTCTGGTGTTAGCGATTTTGGTGAGCGTCTCGGCGCTGGCTCCGACGCGCTATATCCTTCCGGCTTACGCGCAGCCTACTCGGCTTACAATCGAACAGGCGCCAGCGACCATGAACGATGTTTATATTGGCTTTGGCGACGACCTCTTTCTGTTAGGCTATGAAATGGATCAAGATAGCGTCCAGGCAGGACATGACCTGCGCCTGCGTCTCTATTGGCTGGCTCGCAAGCACATGACTCGGGATTATGCAATCTATGTTCATGTGTTCGGAAGGCAAGGCGAACGCATCGGTGGGGTGGATACCCACCCCGGGGGCGGCAATCTGCCCACACGTCTGTGGTTGCCCGGCGACATGATCCGTGATGAATATGTCGTACACATCGCGCCGGAAGCCACAGCCCCTACAGCGGGGGCAATTCGCGTTGGGGTGTACGAAGCCCAG
>CAZYPJ010000068.1:0-259 GCA_964649365.1 uncultured Anaerolineales bacterium
CCAATTTTCCCGAGGAGATAGTTCACCGGGCCAACCTCGGCGTGAAGCAGCCATTTCCACAGGATAGCCATGGCTACCAAGGGCGTTAGATGAGGCAAGAAAAAGAGCGTCCGAAACACGGCTGTACCCTTCAAGCCCTGGTTCAACAAAATAGCCAGTGTGAGCGAGCCGGCCAGGCTCAAAGGGACTACCTGGAGAGCATAGCGGAAGCTGCGCCCCAAGCTGGGCCAGAATTGGTGATCCTCGGCGGCAGGGGCCG
>CAZYPJ010000068.1:269-15195 GCA_964649365.1 uncultured Anaerolineales bacterium
GGCGCAGATCGACCGGGCGTTGCCGCGCACGCAGTGGCGCAACGCGGCGCGGGCGCTGGCGCGCCGCGGCCTGCTGGCGACCCAGCCGGTGCTGCAAGCGCGGCGGGTGCGCCCCAAGCTGGGCAAGAATTGGTGATCCTCGCCAGAAAGCGCCGTGATATAATTGTTCAGACCCGACCAGACGGGCGGCTTGATTACGTGGTAATCGCAAAAGCTGAGATAAAGCGATGCGATGATGGGACCGATGATCCAAAGGGTTAGGCCCAATAGCCAAGGCAGGGCGAAAAGATACCCGGCAATGGCCTCTTGCACCACCATCTTGGATGGTTTTGCGCGCTTGGCCGATGGCCAGGCTCGGACGGCTTGTGTGGCCATACTTCCGCTCCTAATGATGAATTGTGAGGGCGACAAGAGATTTGGCTGTACTAACGAGGGTCGTTATAATGAGCGTGCCCCGTAACGCCCATCTCGTATCTTTATTTATAGCACGGCGCAGAGCAAGAAGCCATAGGTTGCTGACCATATATAGGACATTGGGTGGCCGGATAGCGGACGATGACAGATAGCCAGAGCGTCTTTGATAACGAACTGCGCAAAGTACTGAAATATCTTTACGACCCGGTGATGCTGCGCAAGAGCCAGCTCATCCCTTTATTGGGGTTGCAGAATGAGCCTAACGCAGCAGAAGCATTGCGCTATACCATAGAAAAGGCGATCAGCGCCCTGCGACCCAATCGCGACGTGCCTGCCACGGCCAAGAGTCAGCGCGATTATCAGATTTTGTTCTGCCGGTATGTGCAGCAGTTTACCCAGCGCGATGTGGCCAATCAGTTAGGGATCAGTCCGCGTCATCTGCGCCGTGAACAGGGCGATGCGATCCAAGCTCTGGCTGAGACTCTGCGCCGCCAAGCCGACGCCGTCTCAGAGACCAGCGCGCCCGCCCCGCTTGAAGCGCCGGCTCCCTCTGTTAGCGATGCAATGGATCACGAGATGGAATGGCTGGGCGACTCGCTGGGCGACTATGTGGCCGAAGTAGAACCTGCGCTGATTGAGACCTTGCGTTTAGCCGAAGCGATCGCCCAAAGACATGAGGTGAGCTTGGATAGCCACATGGCCAGCGGCATCCCGCTCATTGCTGTGGCGCAGACGGTGCTCAAACAGATCGTGCTCAGCCTGGTAACGACGGCGATTCGCAGCGTACCTAGCGGGCGCGTGACGCTGGCTGCCCGGGCCGAAAGCGGCCAAGTAATCATTGGGGTGCGAGCGACCCCTGGGAACCAGGGCCTGCGCCCGGCGCAACGCGACGGGGTTGAGATGGCTTGTCGCCTAGCAGGCTTGTTCAAAGGCTGTTGCGCCGTCGCGAGCACAGAACCGCTGGACGCTCAGGTGGTTTTTCCCGCTGCGGAACAGATCGTCGTCTTGGCAATTGAGGACAATGTTGATACTTTGCAACTGTGGGCGCGTTATGTTCAGGACACGCGCTTTCGGCTCATTGGTATGCAAGAGCCGCAACGCGCCCTGGCGATGGCGATGGAGCTGAACCCCGCCATCATCTTGCTCGATGTGATGATGCCGGGCATGGATGGCTGGGAATTGCTTGGCCAACTACGGAATCACCCTGCCACTAGCAAAACCCGCATTGTGGTGTGTACCGTTCTGCCTCAAGAAGAATTGGCTCTTTCACTGGGGGCCAATGACTTTATCCGCAAGCCCTTTACGCGCCAGGTGTTTCAGGCTCTGCTCGCCCGCCAAATCGCGGCGTCAGAGCGCGAGTGACAGATTCGAGCGACAGCATCAAATCGTGCGTCGAAAGCCCCTCTTGGCGCGTCACCATCAACGACTTGCTCACAATCGGCTCACGCTCAGGATCTTTGGCCGAGATAACAATTACCGGAATGTCCCGGATCAGATCGTTCTGCGACTTGGTCTGAAGGACGCTAAAACCGTCGGCATCGGGCATGATCCAATCCAGCAATAAGAGATCAGGCTGCCGCTCGGACAAAAGCCGTAACGCCGTCTCGCCATCGCTGGCATGTAGCAAGGCGAAATCTTGGCCCGCCGAGGCCAGCATCCGCGCAAAGAGCTGGCGAGCTTCGGGGTCGTCATCGGCCAACAGCACCGAATGAGCCTGGGGAGCCACGCGCCGGATGGTATCGAGCAGGTCATCGCGGCGCACCGGCTTAACCAGATAGTCTTGCACGCCGATGGCCGAAACAGTAGATCGCCGGTCGGGAACCCAACACGACAGGATCGGCACGTCAAAAGGCAATTTTGGCGTGCGCGCCATAAACTCGGATACGGCGGAGGGAGAGGCTGCGTTAATCACCAGCGCGATAGCGGCGTCCTCTTGGATCGCACGGATGGCCTCCTCCGGTGTAGTCGCTCTGATCGCTTCCAGGTTATCCAAATAGTGTCCGATCAGATGACCAAGCGCGTGACCTTGTTCCATTACCACTACACGCGACTTGAGGTCTATTTGGGGGGCGCGCGATTGCCGTGTGCGCGGCGCATACTCTTGGTAGGGGCTGAACCAGCGTTCAGGCCCATCGGGGGGCAGCTCGGCGTGCAGCGGCAAGCTGAACCAGGCAGTAGTGCCTGCGCCGAGTTCGCTATCCAGGCCAATCTTGCCGCCGTGCAACTCTACGAATCGCTTGCTGATGGCCAACCCTAATCCACTACCGCCATATCGTCGGCGGATGGATTGGTCGGCTTGCTGGAAAGGTTCGAACAGCCGGTCGAGTTTGTCGGGCGCCATGCCTGGGCCGGTATCGGTAATGCTCACTGTAAGCATGTTGTTTTGGATACTCGCCCGCACTAGTGCGCCCCCTTTTTCAGTAAAGCGACCGGCGTTGCTGAGCAAGTTGAGGATCACCTGGCGGATGCGCGTGCGGTCACAGAAGATGAGCGGCAAATCCTTGGAAACATCCACCGTCAGCGTCAATCCCTTTTTGGCAAAAAGCGCGGCCACGGTCTCAGCAGCCTCTTGGATCACATCATAGATCGAGTTTTGCTCCCTCAGCAATTGCATACGCCCCGTATCCGCTTCCACCAGGTCAAGCACGTCATCCACCAAATTGGCCAAGTGCTGGCTGTTGCGCTTGATAGCGGCCACGTCGGCCAAGAGCGCAGGCGGCAAGCGGCGCGAATAGACCTGAGGCGATTCCAGGATCATGTCGCTAAAGCCAATGATCATGTTCAATGGCGTGCGCAACTCGTGGCTGACGTTGGCCACGAATTCTTCTTTGGCCCGGCGAGCGTCTTCTACGGCTTTGCGCGCCGCCGAGAGCAACTCGTTCAGGCGGATCGTCTGGCTGGTAGCCAAAGCCAGGTCGGAGAGCGCCTGCTTTAGCTCCAATTGACGGTCGCGCGCCTCGTCGAGGTGGAGCCGCGCCTGTTCGTAGCCCTGCCAAGCCCAGCCAATCATGGTTTTTTGGGGGTGCTGGGCGACCCATACCAGAAAGGCGACGCCCCACAACACGGCCAGGTCAGTCGCTAACGCGATCGTCCCAGCGGTCACGACAGGGACGAAGAACCACATACCATAGATCAACAGGCCACTGGCGATAGCTGCTATGATCATGCTGGGCGCAAACCCTAACACCAGTGAGGTTCCGAGAACGGGCAGGATCAGAATATGGTAGGCGCCTGAGCCGGGGAACCAGCGCCAGGCAAAGAACACCAGTATGAGCGCCCCCAGGTGCAGCGTCCAGGCCGCGACGCGAAAGAAGCGACGCCGCAGCAGCCACGACGCCGCCGTCAGGGATAAGAGCGCCAGCCCCAAAAAGGCGACTGGCCCTGAGGGCGCGTCCTTGATAGTGAGCATGGCAAAACCGATGAGCGCATAGGGTAGCAGCACCCAGGGAAAAGCGTCTTGCTGTAGGGCGTCCTGGAAGGATTGTAAGGGCGCGTTGATACGAACCTCCGAATACGACGTGGGCAGCACTCCAATGGCAAGAGGATTGTAGAGCAATGCCCGCATCCAGGCAATTGAGTAGATATACTCCGTTTGGAGGATACGATTCATACAGCTTTGTGCTACCATCACAAACACATTAGCGTGCGATTTGTGCACTATGCACGACGGCGCAGAGCGGGTTTCCCGCAATGCGCGCCCTCACACGCCGACCCGTGTTCGCCACAGCGCCCGTGGCAAAAACTCCCCCAATGTGGTGGGCAAGGCCAACGCCCGGCCCAATGATCGCGGTTCTTGTTTCGCCCCGCAAGCCCCGCCTGTGACCTGTTGCGCTTGAGCGCGCTCGTCGCCTGCTGGCCGCTGCTCGGCGAGATCTATCATCCACATGGAGACGGAGGAATCATGCCAAACCTGGCGCGCCCCAACGCAAACGACATTTCGCAAACAGCCAACCGATCGAGGGATGTAGTGCCCCAATCGGGCATTTGTACCCGCTGTATTGACGGCTGTACCGGTAACTGCGAAGTGTTTAAATCCACCTTTCGCGGTCGTGAAGTCATCTACCCTAGCCCCTTTGGAACCATCACCGCCGGCGGCGACAAGGATTACCCGGTAGATTATTCGCACTTTAACATCCAGGGCTATGCGCTGGGCGCGTTTGGCCTGCCCGAAGAGGCCGAGGGCACGCCCGACAACACCCTGTTCACCATGGTGAACACCGAGCTAACCATCGGCACGACGAACAAAGAAAAGCTGCGTCTGCCCATCATCTCGGGCGCGCTTGGCTCTTCCGAAGTGGCGCGCCGCAACTGGGAGAAGTTTGCAGCCGGCGCCGCCATTTCTGGCGTGGTACTCAGCTGCGGCGAGAACGTCTGCGGCATTGACCCTGGCCTGCAACTCAACAGCAAAGGCAAAATCGTCGAATCGCCCGAGCTGCGTCGCCGCGTCGAGACCTACAAGCGCTGGTATGAGGGCTATGGCGATATTCACGTGCAGATGAACGTCGAAGACACGCGCTTTGGCGTAGCCGAATATGCCGTGGAAAAGCTGGGCGTCGAGACCATCGAACTGAAATGGGGTCAGGGCGCCAAGTGCATCGGCGGCGAGATCAAGGTAGATTCGCTGGAGCGGGCGTTGGAGTTGCAGCGACGCGGCTATCTCGTCACGCCCGATCCTTCCAACCCTGCCATTCAGCAAGCCTATCGCGACGGCGCGCTCAAGCAATTCGAACGTCACTCGCGCTTGGGTTTCGTGGACGAAGAGAGCTTTGCCAAAGAGGTCGCTCGCCTGCGCGCCTTGGGCGCCAAGCGCGTCACGCTCAAGACGGGCGCTTACCCCATGCGTGAGTTGGCGATGGCCATCAAATGGTCGTCGGACGCCGGCATTGATCTGCTCACTATTGACGGCGCTTCGGGCGGCACTGGCATGAGCCCCTGGCGCATGATGGTTGAATGGGGCGTACCCACCGTCTATCTCGAGGCCATGACCTACGAGCTGTGCAGCAAGTTGGCTGCGCGCGGCAAGTTCGTGCCCGACATTGCTTTCGGCGGCGGCTTTTCCACCGAAGATCATATGTTCAAGGCGTTGGCGCTGGGCGCGCCCTATGTCAAGGCCGTCTGCTTGGGTCGCGCGATCATGATCCCCGGCATGGTGGGCAAAAACATCGGCATCTGGCTCAAAGAGGGCAACCTGCCGCGCACTGTGTCGCAATTCGGCACATCGGTCGAAGAAATTTTTGTGACCTATGAAACCCTGAAAGCCAAGTATGGCTCGCAGGTCAGCGAGTTGCCTTTGGGCGCCATTGGGTGGTACACTTATTGTGACAAGCTCAAGGTGGGCCTGCAACAGCTCATGGCGGGCAGCCGCAATTTCGCGCTCCAGAGCATCTCACGCAAAGACATCATGGCGCTCACTCGCGAGGCCGAAGATGTAACCGGCATCGCTTATGTGATGAACGCCTACCGCTCCGAGGCCGAGGCCATCATCAACGGCTAGGCTCTGGCGCTGATCCGCGTGTATATTTCCGCCCTCCCCAGGCTTGTCGCCTGCGGGAGGGCATTTTATTAGGTAGTTATCAGTTGTCAGTCATCGGTTCTCGGCAAGTGCAAGGCAATAGGCCAAGTGCAGTCTGGCAACTGAACACTGAAAACCAACTACCATCCACCACACACCATCCAGGAGACGCCGCATGAAAGCCATCATGGTTATGTTCGATTCGTTGAACCGTCGCTATTTGCCCTGTTACGGCAATACGTGGGTCAAGGCGCCCAATTTCCAACGCCTGGCGGAGCATAGCGTGGTGTTCGATAATTCCTATATCGGCTCGATGCCCTGTATGCCGGCGCGCCGGGAACTGCACACCGGGCGTTACAATTTTTTGCATCGAAGCTGGGGGCCGCTGGAGCCGTTCGACGATTCGGCGCCCGCTATCTTGGGGCAACACGGCGTCTATACGCACCTCGTCAGCGATCACCAGCACTATTGGGAGGACGGCGGCGGCACTTATCATCAACGGTATTCGACCTGGAACATCGTGCGCGGCCAGGAGGGCGATCGCTGGAAGGCGCTAGTGGGCCAGACCACGACGGTCAACAACAACCTCCGTATGCAAGACAAGGTCAACCGCCAGTTCATTACCACTGAGGACGAGCAACCCCCAACCAAGCCTTTTGGCGAGGGCATCGATTTTATCGATCAGAACCACGCTCAGGACAACTGGTTTTTACAATTGGAGCCGTTCGATCCCCACGAGCCGTTCTACTCGATGCAACACTATAAGGATCTCTACGAGGACGACTATGAAGGGCCTGATCTCGACTGGCCCGAATATCGCCGGGTGGACGAATCGGAGGCGGAAATTCGTCGTTACCGCCGCAACTATGCCGCGCTGCTGAGCATGTGCGACCGCAACCTGGGGCGCGTGCTCGATGCGATGGATCGCTACCACTTGTGGAATGATACCCTGCTGATCGTCAACACCGATCACGGTTTTTTGTTGGGCGAGCACGACTGGTGGGCCAAGTGCGTCATGCCATTCTATAACGAGGTGGCCCATACCCCGCTGTTCATTTGGGATCCGCGCTGCCGGCGCGCCGGCGCGCGAGTGGATGCGCTGGTGCAAACCATTGACCTGGCGCCCACGCTGCTCGAATACTTTGGCGCGCCCATCCCGCCCGATATGCAGGGCGCCCCCTTGCGAGAGACCATCGCCACAGGCGCAGCGGTGCGCGAGGCGGGCCTGTTCGGGATGCACGGCGGGCACGTTAACGTTACCGACGGGCGCTATGTCTATATGCGTGGCCCGGCCAACCCCGACAACGCGCCGCTCGATGAATATACTTTGAGGCCCACCCCCAGGCGCCGCCTGTTCCGCGTGGAAGAGCTGCGCCCGGCGACATTGGTCGCGCCGTTGCCTTTTTCCAAAGGCGCGCCGGTGTTGCGCATCCCAGCGCGTGAGCCGCAAAACCGTGACCTGATGAGCCAGTCCCTCGGTGTCGCCGCGGCGGACCAGCACGACCAGGTCGGCGGGCAGCACCCGCTCGACGATCCAATGATCGAACAACGTATGATCGCGCATCTGATACACTTGATGCGCCAGAACGACGCGCCGCCCGAGCAGTTCGAGCGCCTGGGATTGGAATAAACGATGGGATTGCTGGCGCGCAATCGGCAACGCCTCAACCATGATTTGCCTTCCTATCGGCAGCGGCGCTACTTTTCGCCAGCGGCCTACAGCACAGATCGCTTGATCGAGACCGCTGTCCGACGCTATGCGCGAGGCGCGCTGCTCGACGTGGGCTGCGGCGACATGCCTTATCGTGAGCTGATCGCGCCGTTGGTAGAGCGCTACGACACGCTAGATTGCGCCCCACGCGCTGAGGGCGTCACTTTTATCAGCGACGCACAAGCTATGACTATGATCGCCGACGCCGCATACGATACAGCGCTGTGCCTGTCGGTGATTGAGCACCTGCCCGACCCTTCAGCAGCGTTGAGCGAGATTGCCCGCGCGCTCAAGCCAGGAGGCCGCTTGATCCTCTCGGCGCCGCACCTCAGCCGCCTGCACGAAGAGCCGCACGACTATTACCGCTTTACCTGCTATGGCTTACGCCATTTGCTAGAGCAGGCCGGGTTCGAGGTGATCGAGATTGTCCCGGCGGGAGGCCTGTTCAGCTTCCTGGGACATCAAGCGGCCACAGTGGCGCTGTGCACGCTATGGCATGTGCCTGTGGTGAAATGGATAGTGTATTACCTGCTCAAATGGCTCTGGGTGTTGCCGTGTGCGTGGCTTGATCGGGCGTTAGATCGGCGCAAGGTGCTGGCGTTGGGGTATGTGGCAATCGCAAAGAAAAGCGCCTCACCTTAGCCCTTTCCCAAAGGGAGAGGGCGTCGAGCTGGAACTTGCTCTGGGAGAAGGCCAGATATAAGAAGAGGCCGTTAGGCTACTACTGCTTCGTCGAGCACCTTGACCATCATTCGACGCAATTCGTCAATGGTGAACGGCTTGGCCAGATGCGGCAAGTTAGCGCGTTGCAGAAACTCCTGGGTATTGACGTTTAGAGTATCGCCAGTGGTAAAGATCATGCGCCGCGTCAATTCAGGATCTTCTTGCGCAATGCGCTCATAGAGCGTAGGCCCGTTGAGACCGGGCATTTTGATGTCGCTAATGATCAGATCAAAGTGGGCGCCGCGCGTACGAGCTTTGGATAAGTGAGCCAGCGCCGTCTCGCCATCTTTGGCCATGAGCACACGGTGGCCATCTTGCACCAGCGCGCGCTTGAGGAACGAAGCTACATCTTCTTCATCCTCCACCACCAATACGAGCCGGCTTTTGGTGACGGGCACAGGAATCTCTTCAGCATCGCGCCAGGCCTGACGCGGGTTTTCCACCAAGGGCAATTCCACTATAAAAGTGGCTCCTTTTCCCAACTCGCTCTCTGCGGTGATTACTCCACCGTGCTGGCTAATGATGCCAAAACAGATGCTCAGGCCCAAGCCCGTGCCCTTGCCCACCTCTTTGGTTGTAAAGAACGGCTCGAACAGGTGTTGTTGCGCTTCGGGCGCAAGCCCTGGGCCAGTATCGGTAAAGATAATCCGTATCTTGCCCCCCTGCGCCTCGGTAGCAATCGTCAACTTGCCCTGTTTTTGGTGCTCGGTCATCGCGTCTTGGGCATTGTTGATGAGATTCAGAAATACTTGCTGCAACTGGTTAGGGTCGGCCATGGCCCCCAACACGCGGTCGGCCAGGTGAGTGACAACCTCGATATTGTCCACGCGCAACTGATAAGTACGCAATTCGAGCGTCCGCTGCAAAATCTCGTTGATATCCACAAATTGGCGTTCAGCTTTGTGTTGGCGCGCAAACGTAAGCAGGTTCTGCACGATCTTGGCGGCGCGCTGGGCCTGAAGATAGATTTTCCCCAGGTCGTGGCGCGTCTCTTCATCTATCGAGTCATCGGCTTGCAAGAGCTGGGTGTAGCCCATCACTGCCGTCAATGGATTGTTCAATTCGTGGGCCACGCCAGCAATCAATTGGCCGATAGCCGAGAGCTTTTCTGATTGGATCAACTGCGCCTGGGTAGCCTTGAGGTTTTGCAGGCTCTGCTGCAAATCCTGCACCAAACGGGCGTTTTCGATGGCCGCCGCCGCTTGGCTGGCCAGCGTCATCACCAGGCGTTCATCGTTGGGCGAAAAGGCGAACGCAACGCGCGAGTCCACGCTCAATGTGCCGATACGCCGCTCTCCCAAGCGAATCGGCGCTACCATCATGGACGCAAAGCGACGCACGTTCTCCGAGCGCACAAAACGCGGGTCGTTTTCTACATCGGGCACGTTGACCACCATGCCTGTTTCCAGGGCAATGCCCGCGATGCCTCGACCGGCACGCATTCGGCTGCGGCCGGTATCGTCGGAGCGGCGCTTATCCACAAACGTCAGGGCCATCGCCTGAAGCTCGCCGGTCTTTTCATCCAACAAGTGCAGCACGCAGTTATCGGCCTTGGAAATGGTGTTCACCGCCGAGTGTACGATTAGGCTGAGCAGGCGGTCGAGGTCGAACGTCGAGACAAAAGCGCGGCTCACTTGGTAGAGCGCCTCGCTCTCGCGCAGGCGACGCGCCATTTGGTCGTACAAGCGCGCATTTTCCACGGCCAGACCGATAGCGCGACCAACCGCGTGCAAGAACGGCTCATCGGCAGGCTCCAACGATACCGAAGCAGGCAGATCCACAAATAGGCAGCCTCGCGTTTCATCATTTGCAGGGATGGGCACGGTGAGCGCCCTTTTAATGCCTGCCGCAGCCAATGCATCATTCAGAATCCCAGCGCCAATGACATTCCATGCGGTAGGCCGCTGCTGGCAGAGTACGCCCCAGCATGGCAATGTCCTGTCGATCCGCTGTAGGTCGCTCAGATAATCCTGCAAATTGCGCTGCGCCATCAAGTGCCAGCCCTCGCCGCTTTCGGCGCAAAGGTACACTCCACCGACATGACCGTCTAGGGCGTCCAGCACAATCGCCAACGATTGATCGAGGATGCTGGCCATATCCTGGGTAGCGTTCGCCGCCGAGATGAGGGCGTCAAGTACATTCAGTTCGGTACCTTTTTTCTGAATCAGCACAGTTCATTCTCCTGTTCGGAGCCTATCGCCAAGCCACAATCAACTCTGCGCCAAACGTCGTTCGACACGCACTAGTCGGCGCTCTAGATCGTCCTTGATCCGACGAGATTCGCCGCGCTGCAAGGCGCGTTCATGCTCTTGCAACCAGACCAGCGCATCCAGAATAATGCGTCGCGCCTCAGCATAGTCGCGCGCGCGATGTTCGAGATGTTTGGCCAACTCGATATATGGATACACAGCGCCCCCGCCAGCTTGGGCGCGCCAAATCTCGACAGCGCCGAGATAATCTCCCTGACGCTTTAGCAAGTTAGCCAGCCGCTGACAGGCCAGGCTGATCTCGTCGGCGTCGCTAGAGCAAGCGGCTGCCAATCGGTAAGCGTGCACGGCCTCTTCTGGCCGGCTGCGGCGCTCATAGAGCAGCCCCAACGCCAAATGATCGCATAGTGGATCGTTCTCTCTTTCAAAAGGGGCGCCCAAGATCTGCCCAGCCCGCGCCATTAGGCTGACCATCGCTAGGATATCCATCTGGTTGTGATAAAACACACCCGCCAGGGGCTGCGTATCGCCCCAGCGCAAATAATCCTGATAGATCTGAGGGATCAGATAGCCAGGCACATCTTGCTGCTCGCGCATAATGCCCAACACGCGCTGTTCCAACGCGCCCAGCGCGCATGAGACTAAACGACGTCGCCACAGAGAACGCGCCACAGCCAACAAATCGAGGTGCGGCGCACCCTCGGCAGGCGGCGAGCGATGCACCAGAGTATAGCGCGTCTCTAGAATAGGCCAATCGAACGAACGTCCATTGAACGTGATTAACCCGCTGGCAAGTTCGAGGTCGCGCGCCAACAGGTCAAGCAGAGCTTCTTCGTCGGCATAGTCGGGGGCAAAATACTGGCGCACGATCAGACGATTGCCGTCGAACAACCCCACACCCACCATAAAGGCGAATGTGCCCGCGCCCCGGGCTAAGCCAGTCGTCTCGATATCGAGCAATACCGCTCGACATGCATCGAAACGAAGGCTGTCGCTTTCACCCAAGAATGGCGCCCATGCCTCGCGCGGCGCGGCGTGCGCTTGCGCCAGCGCTTGCCCGCCGTGAACATATTCTAGCGGGTAGGAATGCTCGACGACAAAACAACGCGCGCTTGCGGCGTGCGCCCAATAACCATCGAGCAGCGCCTCTAGCGGGGCGTCGTGCGCAGGGCGATCCGGCTCTATCATATCAGGGCGCGGCAGCCCTACCCGCAGTAAGCGCTCTCTGAGATCCATCGTCTCTCCAAGTAATACAAAGTTATAAAATGTACCATATAATTATACCACGCCTGCGAAATGCGTAAAGCGGCTTTCGATTAAACTTGCGTCAAGATTGGCTAGATCGGCGTGAAATCAGCGGCCTCCCTTAGACAACGCGTCAGTTTTAAGCTAGAATCGCTTCCAAGGAGCCTATTATGCCCCCCCGTATTCTGATTGTGGATGACGACCATACACTAGCCGACGTGCTGAGTGTGGCGCTGCGCCGCGCTGGGTACGATGCGCGCGTGGCCTACGATGGCCAGCGTGCGCTCCAGATCCTGCACCAAGAGCCGTTCGACTTGGTGCTGCTCGATGTCATCATGCCCAACATGGACGGACTAGAGGTCTGCAAGCGCATTCGCAGCGACCCACAGATCTCTCATGTGTTGGTGCTTCTCTTTACGGCGCTCACGCTACGCGCTGAAATGCGCGACGCGCGCAAGTCAGGGGCCGATGGATTCATCACCAAGCCGGCCGTGGTGCGCGAGGTGGTGTTGCGCATTCAGGCGCTGCTGGCGCGAGGGCAAACGGGCCGCGAGACGCTAGGCCCCATCGTTGCCTTCATCGGCGTCAAGGGGGGCGTGGGCGCCAGCACGGTAGCGCTCAATGTGGCGCTAGGGCTGGTATCGGAAGGCTATCGCACATTGTTGCTCGACTTGGGCGGTCCAGGACTCACCGCCGGTTGGACACTGGGGCTGGAACCGACTCACTTCTTGCTCGATCTGGCCAACGCCAAAGCGATGAGCATTACCATGCCCGACTTGCAGAACTGCACCTTGACCCATGTGACTGGCTTGCGCTACATACCTGGCCATGCGCAAAGTGTGGCGATCTCGAATTTGGCGCGGCGTTCGGTGGCTAATGCCCTCGATCTGATGCGCGATTTCTACGATATGATCGTGCTTGATGTGGATCCCTCTAATGTGCCAATATGGAAACAAGTCTTGGGCCGCGCCACCACCATTATGGCGGTTGCTGATCAGGATCCGCTCTGCTTGAGACACATGCGGGCGTTGGGGTCGGCGCTAGAAGAGATCGAGGCGCGCAACTTGATGCCAGGCTATGTGCTGGTAGAGCGCTACCCCACGCCCAACCGCGAAGCTTACTTGGCTGCCACTCACGAACAAGGATTTGAGGCGTTGGCGCTGATCCCTACTGCATTCAATGAACTGCAGGAAGCCAACAGCCGTCCTGCGCCCCTGGCCTTTACCTATCCCGATTGTATTGCTTCGCTGGCCATGCGCGAATTAGCCCGCTTCATCGCCGGGCGTGCGCCTGCGCGAGAGTAAACGTTAGAACTCCAGAAACACAAAAACAAGGGCGAGAGATACCTCTCGCCCTTGTGATGCGCGTTGTAGAAGGACTAGAAGCGACGACGGCGATCGCCGTAATCGTCGCGCCCACCGCCAAAGCCACCATCGCGGTCACGCCCGCCGCCGAACCCGCCACGGCCGCCGCCGCCGCTGCTACGACCACCACCGCCAAAGCCGCCTTCGCGCTCGCGGGGCGGGCGCGCTTCGGCCACGGTGATGTTACGACGACCAAGCTCTTTGCCGTTCAGGGCCTCGATGGCCTTTTGCGCGGCCTCTTCGGTTGCCATCTCAACAAAGCCAAACCCCTTCGAGCGACCCGTCTCACGATCCATGATGACGGCCACCGATGCAACTTGCCCTGCCGTCTCAAAGAAAGCACGGAGGTCATCCTCGGTGGTATTGTAGCTGAGGTTACCGACATACAGTTTCTTGTTCATTCTGTTCCTTTCCTGGGCGTCACAGACGCGACCTAAAGCACCACCACACTGGTGGCCTGGGGACCTTTGGGGCTTGACTCGATAGTGAATTCGACACGCTGGCCTTCGTTGAGCGTACGGTAGCCATCAGCTTGGATCGCGGAAAAGTGGACGAACACATCGTCGCCGCCTTCACGCGCGATAAAGCCGTAGCCTTTTGTGGCATTGAACCACTTTACGGTGCCCTGAACTCGTTCCGACATTACCTGGTACTCCTTAACCCACTGACATGATACTGTTAGGTCGAAGAAGACGCCCACCTAAACCAAAAAACCGCCGGCAAAAAGACCTGGCGGCTACCTGGAACCGATCAAGTACTTTCTTCAACCTACGCCTGCAGTATGCCACAAGACCAGATTCTTGTCAACTTGAGCTTGACGCCCTCCATGCGGCGCGTTTGCCGTTAGAGCAGACCGCGTTATAATCTGGCTTGCGGTGGGGCGCATCTGGGATATTGGGGGGAGCTTGAAGATCGAGACTATCTTGGCGTTCATCGTCTCGTTGGTGGTGCAGGTAGGCTATCCGCTGGCCATCGCCATCCTCTATCGTCGTCGCACGCGCGCCCCCTGGCAGGTTTATATCTATGGAGCTGCCATCTTTGCCGTTTTTCAGCTTTTCACTTGGTTGCCCCTCAGTACCTACCTCGACATAGTGATCGGGGCGCACCTGGCCACCGAGATGGGGGCGTTCCTTTGGCTGATGGCGATGGCGTTGCTCACCAGCGCCATCGAAGAGGCAGGGCGCTGGCTAGGATATCGCTACCTGTTCCCACGGGGCGGCTACCAGTTGAACTGGCGCAACGGCGTGATGTACGGCTTGGGTCACGGCTCACTAGAAACGCTGCTGCTCATCGCCGGATTGACGTTCGTGAATCTGCTGGCCTATGTCGCGCTCAGCCGCATGGAGCCGGAGATATTGCTGAGCGAGATGGGCATGGGGGCCAGCCCCGCCTTTCGCGAAGCGCTGCAAAGCATTGTGAACGCCTCATGGAGCCAACCCCTGGTAGTGGCCTGGGAGCGCGTGTTAGCCTTGCCGCACCAAGTCGCTTGGTCGTTGTTGGTGATGAGCAGCCTGGCTTGGCGGCAAAAGCGTTGGTTCGGTTTTGCAGTGCTCTACCATGCCTCGGTGGCGGTCATCGTGCCTGGTCTGGCGCGACTATTTGGCTTTGCCGCCGCTGAAAGCGTGAATATGGCGCTGGCTGCTTTGAGCCTCTGGATCATCCTCAAATTGCGCACTATTACGGGCGAGGAATAGCCATCAGCAAATCAGCGGTCAGCCGCGCATGGTTGACCGCCGGTTCGCTGATGGCT
>CAZYPJ010000069.1:0-3769 GCA_964649365.1 uncultured Anaerolineales bacterium
TTTGCACGCCGACCCGGAGCCCCGACGCGAACACATGCTCGCGGCCCTACCCGACGCCGACGATGAGATTGCTATGGCATTTTTGGATGGCGAAGAGATCAGCAACGAGCAAATGGTAGCGGCGCTGCGCGCCGCTACCATCGCCGGTCGGGCGGTACCTGTGCTATGCGGCACGGCGCTGCGCAACCTGGGTGTGCGCCCGTTGCTCAACGCAGTAGTGGCCTATTTACCCTCGCCGCTGGATGTTCGCCCCATGACGGGCCGCGATCCCTTCGATGCAACCGAGATCATTTGCCAGCCCAGCGACCAGGAGCCGATGGCAGCGTTAATTTTCAAGATCAGCAGCGATCCCTATATGGGCAAACTGTCGTTTTTCCGCGTCTATTCGGGCGTGGTGCGGCGCGGCGCGACAGTGTTCAATGCCTCGGCGGGCAAGCGCGAGCGCATCGGTCGCCTGGTGCGGATGCACGCCGATCATCGCGAGGAAGTGGATGAAATCGGCGCCGGCGACATTGGCGCAGTGTTGGGATTCAAGGAGGCCAATACTGGCCAGACCATCTGCGACGAATCGCGCCCAGTGGCGCTGGAAGAGATCAATTTCCCCGCGCCCGTGATCGAGATTTCGGTGGCGCCGCGTTCGCGCGCCGACCAGGACAAGCTCGGCATGGCGCTGCAACGACTGAGCGAAGAGGATCCTACCCTGCATGTGCGCACCAACGAGCGCACCGGCGACACCATCCTGGCGGGAATGGGTGAACTGCACCTTGACGTCGTAGTGGACCGCATCAAACGCGAGTTCAACGTAGATGTGGTGGTGGGCGCGCCGCAAGTAGCCTATTGCGAAACGATCACCCGCGCCGTGCGCGTCGAGGGTCGCCTGGTTAAGCAATCGGGCGGGCGCGGCCAGTTCGCCGTAGTTGTCGTCGAGTTCGAACCGCTAGATGCCGGCAGTGGCTTTGTGTTCGAGAACAAAATCACCCAAGGCGCCATCCCCAAGGAATACATCCCGGCGGTGGAAGCGGGCATCATTGAAGGGATGCAAAAAGGACCGTTGGCCAAGCAGCCAGTGGTGGATATCAAAGCGACGCTGGTGGATGGCAAGTATCACGAGGTGGATTCCTCAGAGCGCGCTTTCCAGGGCGCTGGCTGGCTGGCGCTGCGCGAGGGCGTGATGCGCGGCGCGCCGATTTTGCTCGAACCGATCATGAAAGTCGAAGTGGTAGCGCCGCAAGAGTACACCGGCGATGTCATCGGCGATCTGTCGAGCCGCGCCGCCACGGTGACGGGCATCGAGCCGCATACCCCATCGGTACAGGCCATTATCGCGCATGTGCCGTTGGCGCGCATGTTCGGCTACGCCACGGGACTGCGCTCGGCCACGCAGGGGCGCGGCACGTTCACCATGCAGTTTTCGCACTATCAACAGGTGAACGAAGAAACCCGCAAAGAGCTGGTTTCGCGCGTAGCGTAGCCTAGCCAGATGGGGCGTTACGCTCCTTACAAATTAACCATTCCCATGACCCCGGACGAAGGCGTGCCGGGGTCTTTTGTTTCTGTTATAATCCGGCTCAGTTCACCCGAGGAGGTTCCCATGCTCAACGACCCCACCCGCAACTGGTTTGCCGACGCCCGCTTTGGTCTCTTCATCCATTGGGGCATGTACGCCCTTTATGGACGCGGCGAACAGGTGCTCTTTCGCGAGCATCTGACGCCCTCAGAATATCGCCGCCGCGCCGCCGAGTTCAACCCACAGCGTTACAATCCGTTGGAATGGGCGCAGATGGCCCACGACGCCGGGATGCGCTACGCCGTGCTCACCGCCAAACATCACGACGGCTTTTGCCTGTTCGATAGCGCCGTATCCGAATTCACCAGCGCCAAGACCGGCGCCAAACGCGACTTGGTGGCCGAATATGTGCGCGCCTGCCGCCAAGTGGGACTAAAGGTGGGGTTGTATTACTCCCTGGCCGATTGGCAATGGCCCGCATATTTCGATGGCCCCGAACGCGACCCCGATGGCTTTGCGCGCTTTCTTGATTATACCCACACCCAAGTGCGCGAACTGTGCACACGATATGACCAGATTGACATCCTATGGTTCGATGGCGCTTGGCCCCATTCCGCCGAAACGTGGCGCTCCGCCGAGCTGCTCGATATGATCCGGCGCCTGCAACCGGGCATTCTCATCAACGACCGCGCCGGCCTGCCAGGCGATTTTACTACGCCAGAGCAACGCATCTTGGGCGGCGCGGCGGACGCAATGGTGGAATCGTGCATCACCTCGGTGGAACGCCACTGGGGCTATCACGCTGGCGAGCGAATCTGGAAGACGCCCGAGCAGGTCATCCATGCGCTGGCGCAGGTGGGCGAGGGCGGCGGCAACCTGTTGCTCAATGTCGGTCCGCGCGCCGACGGCTCATTCCCGCTGCCCTTTGTGGATCTGCTCCGCGAGGTGGGCGAGTGGATGCGGCTCAATGGCGCGTCGCTCTACGGCTGTACGCCCGGCGTGTGCGAGGCGATTTCGATTGGGCGAATGACGGTGGTAGGGCCGACGGTCTATTTACACGTGCTCTATTGGCCCGGCGAGACGCTGCACCTATCGGGCTTGGCCAGTCGCGTGGTCAGCGCACGTTTTCTCGCCGACGGTTGGCCGATTCACTTCAAACAAGAGGGCGAGCACCTCTATTTGCGCGGCCTGCCCCCCCTGCCGCCTGACCCGCGCAATACGGTCATCGCGCTCGAAATCGAAGGCGTCGCCCAGGCCTTTCCTTGGGCGCAAGACCGTCTCTGGCAAGGCGACGCCTCTCGCATGACGCCCTGGGCTGGGATGTGAAACCGCAGAGAAGCAGAGAAAGCGGAGAAGATATATGGATAGCTATAAAAAGCAGAGCCATATCGAGACGAGAGAAATTGATCCGACGATGAATAAACTTACGGAGGCAGTAATCGGTGCTGCAATTGAGGTGCATCGCCATCTTGGGCCAGGATACCTGGAAGCAACTTATGAACAGGCACTGTGCATCGAGCTTAATCTACGGGGTATTGCCTTCGACCGACAGCATCCGATCCATTTGATCTACAAAGGGCATCCTGTCGAAGGCAAGTTGGATTTGTTGGTAGATCGCAGGCTGATTGTGGAACTCAAGGCTGTAGACGTTCTGAATCACATTCACGAGGCCCAGGTGATTTCCTATCTCAAAGCTACCGGCTATGACCTGGGCTTGCTGATCAACTTCAATGTCTCTACGCTTGTCGATGGTGTAAAGCGTATCGTCTACACAAAAAGCATTCATGAAAGAGCGCGTTAGGGAATCTCCTCTGCGCGCTCTGCTGCTCTGCGGTTTCTCAGTGGCGCCCGTACTCGTCTAGCGCCTCGAAGAAGGCGGCGAGGTTGGCGTAGGGCACGTCAGGGGTGACGCCGTTGCCTGGCGCAGCAAGCCACCCCCCGCCATGCTTCATTCCCTCGCATTGCGCCCGCACCACGCGGCGCACCTCGTCGGGCGAGCCAAACGACAGATCATGTTGCAGCCCAAATGTCCCTTCCAGCGCGACCTGCGCGCCGAATCGCCGCTTGATCTCGATAGGATCCATGCTTTCGGGCTGGACCGTGCGCAGCGACGTGACGCCGATCTCGATCAGGTCGGGGATGACGGGAACGTACCAGCCGGCCGAATGGTAACGAAAATGGATGGCCGGGTTCACCCGCCGGATGGCAGCGATGACGCTGGCCAGTCTGGGCTTGAGCCATTTGCGCCACATGGCGGGGCTG
>CAZYPJ010000069.1:3779-7205 GCA_964649365.1 uncultured Anaerolineales bacterium
GCCGATCTCGATGAGGTCCGGGATGATGGGCCGGATGCCGCCGCAGGAGTGGTAGCGTACCTTGACTTGATACGCCCGACACATCTCGATAAACGCCGCCATGCGCGGCTTGAGGTACGCGCGCCACATGGCCGGGCTGAGGATCATGCTCTTTTGGCTGCCGATGTCGTCGTTGATCGAGATCGAATCCACCCCCGCCTCGGCCAGGCGCGTGGCCTGCGCCGTGCGGATGGCGGTGATGCGGTCGAGCAGCGCAGCGGCGAAATCGGGGTTATCGTAGAAATCCTCGAACAGCTTGACCTCCGAGCGGAGCGTCCAAGCCGTCTGAAAGATCCAGCCCACGCTGCCATCGGCGGGGTAGCCTGCGTCTTGCAGTTGTGCGATCTCGCTCTCCAAGTGATCGTGCTGCCAGTCGTTGATATAGTCAGGGAAAGGGTATTCCTCTAGTTCGCGCACCGTGCTCAGGCCCACCATCGGCGCCAGCGGCGCGCTCAGATGGTAATAGTGCGCCGGGCGTGTGGCCACGCCCCACTCGGGCGGAAAATCGCTCAGGTTCCAATCGAGCACCCATTCCACGCCGCGCCCCTCAAAGTAGCGGCCAAAGATCGCTTTCAGGTCGGGCAAGGGGTCGGGACGGCGAAAGCCGACGTAGCCGATGTCCCAATCCCAATAGGCTGCGGGGTCTTCCGCGCCGGTGCGCCGGTGAAATTCTTCCAGCACCGCCGGCGTCAAGCTGGCGTAGCGGGGGATGCGGTCGGGTTCGCGGTGGTTCAGCGCAGCGAGAAAGCGTTCGCGATGGTTCATAGATACTCTCCCCTGAAAACGTGGGCAGAGACAGAGGACTGGGACACAGATGAACACGGAATACGCGGATTTCGTTCACATACCTTTCCTAATCCGCGTCTATCTGCGTTCATCCGCGTCCCCTGATCTCCGTGTCTGCAAGCCCGAGCAATGACATCACTTGGCAAAGCGATAGTGCAACGCCGCTAGGTCTATCCGCGAGGCCACATCGTCCGAGATGGCGGCGTTCAGTTCCGCCAGATGCGGCTCTCTCATGCCGATCAGCGCCACGTCCACATAAGGGTCTGAGAGCACATAGTTCAGTAACAGCCGGCCCACCTCCTCGGCAGGAATCTGCGGAAAGGTCGCCGCCATCAGCCGCTGAAAGATGCCGCTGGTCATCGGGCGCATCAGAATAATGCCCATCCCTTTGGCCTCGGCCTGGCGGATGATCCCCTCATTGTTTTCCCAATCCGACGGATGCTGATACATGAGGTTGTAGCGCACCTGCATGGTGTCGAACGCGCCCGTGGCGATGATCTGTTCCACTGCCGCCGACGGGCCTTCGGTGGTGAACACGATATAGCGCACTTTGCCCTCGTCGCGCAGGCGTTGAAAGGTCTCCAACCCGCCGCGCGCCAGGATTTGCTCGGCGTCGTCGGCCTTGTACCAGCCGCCGTGGAATTGGATAAGGTCAATCACATCCACCCGCAAGCGGCGCAGGCTTTGCTCCACGCTCTGACGGATACCCTCGGGCGTCCATTGGCCATGGCTGACTTTGGTGGCGATCACGGCTTGGTCGCGATGGCCGGCGAGCGCTGCGCCCACCATCTCTTCGCTGCGCCCGTTGCCATAGCCTGGGGCGGTGTCGAAATAGTTATAGCCCAGATCGAGAGCACGATGGATGGTGGCCGAGACGGCGCGCTGGGCGTCTTCAGTGTAAGGATCCCAATGCCCCATATAGTTGGGGATGCCGAACTGGGCGCCGCCCACGCCCACCTCCGACACGCGCAGCCCCGTGCGTCCCAAGGTGCGATATTGCATGGCCCAACCTCCTACCAGCCCAGAGCGTAGCCGATGATCCCCTTGGGCGAGACGGCCCCTTCGATGATGCCGTGCTTGCGATTGATGCGGATGCCCATCGGCTTGCCGTGGACGTAATCGCCCACGACGGCGACCACGTGGCCGCGCCGCTCCAGTTCAGCTAGCACATCCTTGGCGATGCGCCCCTCGCACACCAGCCGCCCCGGGTATGCCGTGCGCGGATAGAATGAGGAGGGGAAATGCTCCGAATGCACAGTGGGCGCGTCAAGCGCCTCTTGCAGGTTCATGCCGAAATCCACCACGTTGAGGAAAAATTGCAGCGTCCATTGATCTTGCGAATCGCCGCCAGGCGTGCCGAACACCATGTGCGGCTGGCCATCTTTCAGCACCAAGGTGGGCGTCAGCGTAGCGCGCGGACGCTTATGGCCGGCCAACGCATTGGGCCGGGTCGGGTCGAGATAGAACATCTGCCCGCGCGTGCCCAGGGGGAACCCCAAGCCACGGATCACTGGCGACGAGCCGATCCAGCCGCCGCTGGGGGTGCAGGCCACCATGTTGCCCTCGCGATCCACAGCGTCGAGGTGAGTCGTATCGCCTACGTGGGCGTGCGAGCCGCCTAATGCTTCAAGCGCGCGGCGATTGTCAGCCAGCACGTCGTTGGTGGCGTAGGTAGGGATGCCATGCCCTACATCGCCGGGGCGCAATTCCAAGCTGGCGCGCTCGCCGATCAGCGCACGGCGCGCGGCGTTGTAATCGGGCGAAAGGAGCACATCGAACGGCGCGGCGTCGAATAACGGGTCGCCATAGTAGGCTTCGCGGTCAGCAAAGGCCAGCTTGGCGCACTCGGCCACCAGGTGCAGGTAATCTGCCGAGTTGTGGCCCAACGCCTTCAGGTCATAGCCTTCGAGCAGGGCTAATTGCTGCAAAAAGACCGGGCCTTGCGTCCAAGTGGGGCACTTGAACACATCGAGGCCGCGATAACGGTGCTGCACGGGGTCTTCGATAGTGGCGTGCCATTCGGCCAGGTCTTCGGCGGTGAGCAGGCCCTTATGTTCGGCGCCGCTGGCATCCATCACCGGGTTGTCGTTGATAAACTCGATGATCTTTTCAGCAATCGGCCCCTTGTAGAACGCATCGCGCGCGGCCTTGAGGCCGGCCAGTCGCCCGCGATGCTTGGCATCCTCTTCGGCGCGCACCAGGGTTTTGAGGGTGTTGGCCCAATCGCGGCAGTGCAGCACTTCGCCCACTTCGGGCGGGCGCCCGTGTGGGCAATACACTTCACCCGTGGAGGGATATAGTTCAGTGTAGCGCTTGAAATTGTTGATGATGTGACGCTGCAAGCCGTCGTACATAGGAAAGCCGTTTTCGGCCAATTCGATAGCTGGGGCCAACACTTGGGCAAAGGTCATCGTGCCAAAGCGCCCCAGCGCCTGCGCCCATGAATCCACCAACGAGGGGACAGTGGCGGGCAGATAGCCGTCGCCCGGGATGAGGTCAATGCCGTTGTCTTTGCACCACTGGATGGTGAACGACTTGGGCGACCAGCCCACGCCGCTTAGGGCGTAGGTCTTGGCCTCTTTGGCCGAATAGATCAGCGTA
>CAZYPJ010000069.1:7215-15177 GCA_964649365.1 uncultured Anaerolineales bacterium
GCAGATGCAGGCAACAGCACATCGCGGCGGCGGCGTCCACAGCGTTGCCGCCCGCTTCCATGATACGAAACCCCGCCGCCGTCGCCAAGTAATGCCCCGAAGTGACGACGCCTCGTTGCCCCATCACGACGGGCCGAGTGGTAAAGGTGGACATAGCAGTTGCTCCTTTGCAGGTGATGGCCCGATTATGCGCGCCTGCGATGGGGCTGTCAACCACAACCGTTCAGATGCGAAACCGCAGAGAAACAGAGACACGGGGGAAGATATCGATCTTCCCCCGTGTCTCTTTCTCTGCGGTTTCGTTCCGTCAGTGGTCGTAATCGAACACCAGCACGTCCTCGGCGATGGGCCGCACGAACGCCGCGCCCAGCGCCTTGTGGTCGGGGTGCGGCAAGTAGGCGTCGCGAGCGGCTGCATCGGCGAAACGGATCACAAAGCCATAAGCATAGCCTTGCCCTTTGCCCTCGGGGCTGTTGTTATAGCCGCCGGTCACGCTCAGCATCCCCGGCAGTGCGCCGCTCTTTTGGAGCGCGATCAGCGCATCCAGCAGCGCCTGCGTTTGGGCCTGGGAGGTTCCTGGCTTGAGTTTGAGTAAAACAATGTGTTCGAGCATGGGTTCACCCCCGCAGATTACAGGCTCGCGTCGCGCCAGGTGAATTGGCCGCCCACCAGCGCGCCCAGCACGCCGGCGTTGAGGATCTCCATCGGGTCAATGGCAAAGATATCCTGGCTCAGGATAGTCATATCTGCCAGCTTGCCCAGGCTAAGCGAGCCGAGCTTGTTCTCCATACCGGCGGCGTAGGCCGCGCCCCAGGTAAAGCCGCGCACGGCCTCTTCCACCGTCAGCCGCTGATCGGGATACCAGCCATCGGGGCCGGGCGCGCCATCGGCGCGGCGGCGCGTAACGGCGGCGTGGATGCCCACCAGCGGGTCAATCACCTCCACCGGGCAATCGGAGCCGAATGCCAGCACCGTACCGTAGTTGAGCAGCGTGCGGAAGGCATAGGCCCCCACCGAGCGCTTGCCCCAGTGCTTCTCGGCGATATAGATATCGGAGGTGGCGTGAATGGGCTGCATCGAGCCGACCACGCCCAGCTTGGCCAGGCGGCCCCAATCGTCGGGATGGAGCAGTTGCACGTGCTCGATGCGGTTGCGCGCTTGGGGGTAGAGCGGCTTGGCCTCGGCGTAGATGTCGAGCACCTCGCGGTTGGCGCGGTCACCGATGGCGTGGATGGCGCAGCCGATGCCGGCAGCGTTGGCTTTCAGCACCGCCTGGCGCGCCGCCTCGACCTCCAACGTGGGGATGCCGGTATTGGTGGGATCGGAATCGAACCCCTCCAACATCCAGGCCGTGCGTGGGCCGAGCGCGCCATCCATGAGCATCTTGACCTGGCCAAAGCGCAGCCTATCGTCACCAAAACCGGTGCGCATACCCATACCGATGGCCTCATCGAGGTGATCCAATGGCACGCTCTTGAGGATACGCATCGGCAATCTGCCCTGGCCATAGAGCACCTGCTCCGAAGCGAACGAGAGAGGGCCGTCGAGGTCGTGCAGTTGGGTCAAGCCCTTCTTGGCCGAATCGGTGAGCGCAGCATACATCGCCTCGACAAGTTGCTCTAGGGTCCATTCGGGGATATGGCGAGCTACCAGATACTCGGCGGATTCTAACAAGATGCCAGTGGGCTGGCCGTTGGCTTCGTGAGGGATTTCGCCGCCAGCCGGATTGGGCGTGCTGGCCGTGATCCCCGCGATTTCCAGCGCTTTGCTATTCACCCAGGCAGCGTGACCGCTCTTAGTGCGCAGAAAGACGGGGTGGTTGGGCGTTATAGAGTCGAGCATGGCGGCTGTGGGAAATTGCCCCCCCCAAACATTGTGGATCCAACCCCAGCCCAAGATCCAGCCGCCCACCGGGGTCTTGGCGGCGCGCTCGGCCACACGGGCCAAGCACTCTTTGAGGGTGGGCGTCTCGCAGTTCACCGTCTGCATCGCCACCGAATAGTGGTTCAGGTGCATATGGGCGTCGGCCAGGCCAGGAACAACGCAAGCGCCCTTCAGATCCACCACCTCGCCGCGCGGAGCGAGCAGTGTGCGGGCCGTGTCGTCGTCGCCCACATAGACAATCTTGCCGTCGCGCACAGCGATGGCTGTGGCGCGTGGTCGTTGCGGGTCGAGGGTGTAGAACTTGCCGTTCAGAAGAACGAGGTTAGCGTACATAGTCTCTATCCTTGTTATGAGTTATGACCAACAGAAACGTTGGAGCGAGCACAAGCTGGCCGCACACGGACCAATCGCTTTGCTCGCCCCAACGCTTTCGACGATTATCCCGAGACGCCCAGATAGCTCTCTCGCACACGAGGGTCGTTGGCCAGTTCGTGACCCTCACCCTCCATAATGATCTGCCCCGTCTTGAGCACATAGGCGCGGTGGCTGATCGAAAGCGCTAATGAGGCGTTCTGCTCCACCAGCAGAATGGTGAGGCCGGAGGTCTCATTAAGGCGGATCACTGCATCGAACAACGAATCCACCAGCAGAGGCGCCAGCCCCAAGGAGGGTTCATCCAGCAGCAATAGTCTGGGGTTCGACATGAGCGCTCGCCCCACGGCCAGCATCTGCTGTTCGCCGCCTGAAAGCGTGCCGCCCAGTTGGTTAATGCGCTCGCGCAACACGGGGAATAGCTCGAACACGCGCTCCATCGCCTCGGCGATGCCCGCCGCATCGGTGCGGGTAAAAGCGCCCAGACGCAGATTCTCGCGCACAGTGAGCGGCGCAAAGATGCGCCGACCCTCTGGCACCAGCGTTACACCCTCTTTGACGACCTGGAACGATTGACGCGGCAGTGGCTGGCCGGCTAGTTTGATGCTGCCCGAACTATATGATACCACCCCCGAGATGGTATAGAGCAGAGTAGATTTGCCAGCGCCGTTAGCGCCGATGACGGCTACCATCTCGCCCTCTGCCACACGCAAGTTCACGCTGTGTAGATCGAGGATGCCGCCGTAAAAGACTTCTAGATCAGCAACTTCAAGCAAGCTGTCGTTTTGGGGCATGTCGTTCTTTCTTTTCACCCAGATAGGCTTGAATGACCGCGGGGTTGTTCTGCACCTCGGCTGGAGTGCCGTGGGCCAAGATTTCGCCCAGGTTAAGCACATACAGGCGCGAATCGCGGCACAATTCCATTACCACATTCATGTGGTGCTCGATGAGCAAAATCGTATAGTTCATCTGCTGATGAATACGCTCGATGGTCTTGACCAAATCGGCGCACTCGTCTTCGTTCATGCCCGCCGCCGGTTCGTCGAGCAGCAACAGTTCGGGGTCGGTGGCCATGGCGCGGGCTAGCTCGAGGCGTCGTTGCACGCCATACGGAAGGCTGCCGGCGCGATCCTGCGCATAGGCTTTGAGGCCCACCATGTCGAGCAATTCCAGCGCGCGGGTGGTCATCGTTTGCTCAGCGCGCCGCGCGCGCGGCGTGCGCACAAAAGCTTCCCAGATGGTATAGTGCGGCCGGCTATGCAGGCCTAAAGCAACATTTTCAAAGGCCGACATTTGTGCGAACAGGCGGATATTCTGAAAGGTGCGGCTCATGCCCAAATGGCATAGCACGTCGGGCGATTTGCCCACCACCGATTCGCCTTTGAACAGAATCTCTCCCTCGGTGGGCCGCACCGAGCCGGTGATGAGGTTAAAAATCGTCGTCTTGCCGGCGCCGTTGGGGCCGATCAAGCCCACAAACTCATGTTCTTGGAGCGCAATGCTCACCTCATTGACAGCCTTCAAGCCGCCGAACTGCACCGAGACCCGATTGAGCTGCAAAATAGGCTGATTCATGGGGCATCCGCTCCCCGCGAGCGCGCCGCGCCGGGTTTTAGGCGAGCGATCAAACGCCCGACCCAATCGAATCTCATCTCGTGATAGCCCAACAACCCTTGCGGCCTAAAGATCATAATGACCACAAAGAGCAATCCGTAAATAATCAGACGCCAGGCTGCGAAACTGCGCAACAGTTCGGGCAGCGAGACCAGCACAAAAGCCGCAATGGTGGGACCGATCAGCGATTGCATCCCTCCAAAGACCACCGAGGCCAGTAGGTCGGTAGAGCGTGTGAGCGTAAAGGCCGAGGGCGTCAGATAGGCCATGTAAAAACCGAACAGCCCACCCGACACACCGGCGTAAAAGGCGCTGATAAAAAGCGCCATCAGCCTGGTTTTCAGCACGTTCACGCCCATCATTTGCGCAGCAATGGCATCTTCTTTGACGGCAATGCAGTTCTTGCCGTATTGCGATTTCACAAAACTGTGCGCGAAAAAGAGCGCCGCTGCGGTAAAGATCAACACGATGGGTAGATTGGTCAGCGGAGGGATGCCGGTAAAGCCATACGACCCGCCGATGACCGGCTTGGTGGTGTTCAGCAACAAGCGAATGGACTCGGCAAAGCCAAATGTGGCGATAGCGAAATAGTCGCCTTTGAGTTCGCTGCGAAAGCTAGGGTAACCGATAATCAGGCTGCACAACCCGGCGAAAAAGCCGCCCAGAATAAGAGCGAGGGCAAAGGGCACATGTAGATACACATAGAGCACCGCCGCCATATAGCCGCCCAACGCCATGAACCCCGAGTGCCCGATGGAAAAAAGCCCTGTATAGCCCGTCAGGATGGCCACACCGAGCGCGGCGATGATGTTGATGCCGCCCAGAATCAGGATGGTATTCAGATAGCCCATCTTGCACCTATCTCACAGTTTGTCCGTCGAGCGACGACGGCCCAGCAAGCCATTCGGGAAAAAGAGCAAAATCACAATTAAAACAATAAAGGCAAACAGGTCGCGATAGACAGAAGAGATATACCCCGCCACCAATGTTTCGAGCACGCCAAGCAGCAAGCTGCCCACCACCGCCCCCGGAAGGCTGCCCAGCCCGCCGATCACCGTAGCGATCATCGCTTTGATGGTCATCGAGCCGAGGGTGGGATACACGGCATACTTGATGCCGCAAAAGATGCCGCTGGAAGCCGAGAGGACACCCGAGATGCCAAAGACCAATAGCGCCACGCCGCTGTTGTTGATGCCCATGATCCCCGCCGTCACCATATCAATGGCGCTGGCGCGAATGCCGAGTCCCGCCTTGGTACGCTGCAAAAAGAACCACAGCCCGCCCAGCACCAGGAATGATAACCCCGCGGCGATGAGATCCATCTTGCCAACGGCGACGCCGCCAATGCTCAATGAGCCAGTAGTCACGTCGGGGAAGCGGCGATACTCGCCGCCAAAGACCATATTCATGATGTTGACGAGGGCCGTATCGGCGCCGAGCGCCGAGATCATCATGACCAAGCGAGGGGCGTAACGCATACGACGGGGCGATCGGCGCCCCGTTCGGTGAGCATGGATACTGCCATCGTCACGACAACGGCAAAAATGATCGCAGCCCAAAAAGGCCAGTGAAAAAGCTTGACGGCATAGTAACCCGCAAAGGCGCCAGCCACCATGAAAGAGCCAAACGCCCAGTTGGTGAACTGATACACGCTAAACACCAGAGCATAGCCTACAGCCAACAGCGCATAGATCGCGCCGATGGAGATGCCGCTGGCGAGTTGTTGCAATAATAAGATCACAGCTTGCTCCTTACCGGCGAGCCTAACGAGATAGGTTCGGGTCTGTGGGCGAACGAACGCCCGCCCACAGACCGCCATAGATTGGCAATCGCCTCAGATCACTCCGGCGCGTAGGTCTTGACAATGCTCCATTTGGAATCTTTGATCTGCATAATCACGATAGGCTTGTTGTGCGGGTTGTGCGTATCCGGCTCAATCGTGACTTTGCTGGTAAAGCATTGTACGTCCGTAGCATTCTCGATGGCATTGCGGATGCCTTCGCGATCCGCCCCGGCTTTGCTGATGCCATGCTCGATCAGCGCCAGCGCATCGAGCGCATAGTAGGCAAAGACAGTGGACTTTTTCTGGTGCTTCTCCTCGAACTTTTTGTTATAGTCGGCAAACTCGGGCGACTCGGTAGAGACGCCGCTGGAGAGATAAGCGCCATCCAGCTCCTTGCCAGCCATATCGAGGATTTCGTCGGCCACCCAGCCATCCACACCCAGGTATTGAATGGTGTAGCCCAGGTCAGCAGCCTGCTTGGCGATCAAACCGGCATCCTTGTAGGAAGCGGTGGGGATCACCAACACGTCGGCGTCGGTGGCTTTGACGTTCGAGATTTGCGCACGGAACTCCTGGTCGTTGGTCTGATACCCTTCCTTGGCCACGACCTTACCGCCCAGCTTGGTAAACTGCGCCTCGAAATAGTCCTGAATGCCAACAGAGTAGGCCGCCGAAACGTCGGTGATGAATGCAGCGTTCCTTTTGCCCAGCTCTTTGTAAGCAAAGTCCGCCAGGGCGTACCCTTGATACGGGTCAATGAAGCAGACACGGAACATGTAGGGGTGTACCTTGTTGTTATCATCCACCGTCACTTTGATGTTCGAGGCGGTGGTGGCGACAATGGGCACCTTGGACTCGTCGGCGATAGCGGCAATGGGGATGGCCGCCGCAGACCATTCGGGGCCGATGATGGCCGAGACTTTGTCTTGCTCGATGAGGCGCTTGGTGGCGGCGACAGCGTCGGCCACTTCCGAGCGGCTGTCATAGCTGATCAGTTTGATCTTGTAGCCATTGATGCCGCCCGCCGCGTTGATCTCTTCCACGCGGTCTTTGAGGGCGATCTCGGCCACCTGGCCAACCCACGCGCCCGAGCCAGTGAGCTGCCCGACAAAGCCGATCTTGACTTCTTTGCCGCCAGAGCAGCCAGTGAGCACGGTGGAGAGCAAGAGCGCCAAGACGAACGACATAGATGCGAACTTGCCCACAAACGATGAGCGATGCATAGAATCCCCTCCTCCAAATACGTATTCTCGACGGCCATGACAATCATGACCTGACGATCCTGGTGTGGCAGACTACGCTATGACGTCACGAATAAGGCGCAGTAGCCTTGTCATTCGGCAGCGAGGATATCGGGATCGTCCCAGAAACAGCTCATCGTTGAGGCATTATGGGGCGTGGCGCGATGGTTTATTCTAGCACATGCCTTGTGATTTTACAATAGGCTGAACGGATGATGTAGGCCCACTCTAGCCAGAAAAAGAGAGGCGTTTCTGTGCAAGGTGCACAAAGCCTAGCTTTGCAGCCCGACACACTCAACCAACGCCGCGCATCAGACTTTCTACCAAGGCGGATACCCCTTTGTCCGCCGCGTCAGGATAGGCGCAGTCCAGCCGCAAGGCCGTTTCACGCGCCAGCCAGCGGAACAGCGCCATCATCTCGGAGAGCGACCGCCAGCAATCCGCTGCGTCCCAACGAGCAAAGATGCATGGCAGCGCTTCCAGCGCGCGCGGATCGGCCCATTCCGCCATGAAGCGCCCCTGGTGCCAAATATCGCGTTCGGGGCGCATCGCTTGCGCGTGCCAGCCCATCATCTGCACAATAGTCTCTTGCAGATGGTTAGCGCGCCGCTGAAACATCCACAGGTCGCCGCGCCGCAACTGTTTGGCTAGGTAATAAGTCGAATACCAAAAGGCTTCGACCGCCTTAGCGAACTCGTCGGGTGAAGGCGGGGCGACCTTCACTGGTTCGGGCTGCGCCGGTACGATTTGCCGCGCCAAGTCATCCTTGTCCAGCAAGATGCGCGCGCCGCGCCGAAATACGTCGGGCACATAATGGGCCGCTGCTGCCTGGCGCAACTCCTCGTCGGTATTGAACACCACATCCACGCATTCACCGCCCTGGAACAACAAGAGCAACTCGGGGTCGCTGCTCGACGTGCGGCCCGGCATACAGATCAACACCGGCGCGATCTCGTTCAGCCAGGCGGTGTTTTCCAGATAGCGCTCGCGGTGGGCTGCCGCCAAGATGATGTCGAGATCAGACCATTCGTCCGCCGGGTGGTCGGCCCGCGCTCGCGAGCAGACCAC
>CAZYPJ010000070.1:0-11527 GCA_964649365.1 uncultured Anaerolineales bacterium
AATGTATCAGTGCCAGTGTTCAAGATCGTCACGTACACTAGATAGTGAACATTGCCCCCGTTCACATCCAGCGGCTTTTGATCCACATAGGGGTAACCGTCGTCTATGTCGAACGACATGAATACCTGGTTAGCGCTCTGCTGCGTGCGCCGCGCCTGCCGCGAATAGATACTGGTATTGGCGGCTGGCATCTCGTCGCGCCACACCCGCGCCGTATCGCTTTGTGTGGCGCTCTCATCCTGATACAACCAAAAGTTCCAATCGCCCACGTGCCCCGAGACGCCGCCCGACCCCCAGCTTTGCAGCTCGTATTCGGAATCGCGCAGCACAATCCACACATCCGGTGTGTCATCCAGGCTTACCCCCAGGTGACGCACCGTGAAATCGAGCCACTCGGGTTCCGATTGGGTCAGATATTCGGGGTGTACGTCTATAGCGTCGGGGTGATAATGCAACCCAGCTAGGAGCGACCAATAGCGCTGCTCCTTGCCCCCCAACCCAAAGGGCGATTCCAGCCAGATTGGCAAGGTCTGCGAGTACGCCTTGATCAAGTCCCACGAGCCGTAAAAGTTGCCGTATCCCTGGTGGCTGTCGAGGTCCACCCACATGCCGCTGTGTTTGAGACCAATCGGCGGATTGAACGTCGCCGCCCAGTCCGAGGTCAGCTTGCGCATTCCGCTGCCGCCTGGGGCGTTGTTGATAAAAATCGGCTTGGTAGGGAACGCTTTGCGATAGACGGTCATCGCTTCCAGGCAGAATTGCTGGAAGCGGTAACGCACACCATTGGCCTGTTGGTCGAGATAGGTGTTCCACGGGCAAGTCAAATCTTTCACCGGCTGCGTCTCGCCGTCTAGCCCTGTGTTAATGACTACCGAGGTCACTTGGGTGTTGTTGTTATAGCGCGCCCCGAACGCGGCCACCATGTCGTAATAGGCCTGTCTCCAAGTTGCGTTATCGTACATCGGCAATACGGCTGTTTTGCCGCACCCCGTCAGCGCATGACCCACTTTACGCCCGTTCACCACCGGACGCGGGTCGCCCGGATTCTGGGCGTCAATCAGATCGTACACCCAAGCCGGCGTACCGTCATAGTATTCCGCCGACCAGCCCGGATAGCTCGAAATATATGGGAATACCTGGATCACCACCGGTTTTGGGATCTCGCGTCCGTCGGGCAGCGTCACCTTGAGCGGCGCTTCCAGCGCCAGCTTGGCGTCAATCACAGACCAATCGAATACCCCCTTGCCCGGGTTGATGTCTTCCCACATAAAAAACTGGATCGAGCCGATTGGCCCCAGCTCGGGCTTGCTCTTTTGGTAATCGGTGCCCCAATCGAACATCTTGTAGATAATAGGAACTGGCGTCGGCAGCCCAGATGGAAAAACCAGATCGCCCGAAGTGGGGCTTGCAGTAACCTCTTGGACAGGCTCTTTCGTCTGGATTGGCGTCGCTTCGCTTGTGGCCGTAGGCGCCCCCGCCGGCGTGGGGGTAATGAATTCGGTGCACCCCGCCAACAGCGCCACGGTTACCACTGCGCTCAATATCGAGGGCAGCGCCCTCCAGCATCGTCTAGTGCGTTCGCTCATGCTCATCGTTCGCGTATCCTCTTGAGGGTTGCTCGTCCAGCAGGCGCATCAGACCGCGCCAGTCATAGCTTTCCAACGCCAGGCATAGCGGCCCACCTACGATCATGGGCAGATAGACCACAGCGTGCAATACCAGGCTATAACTGAGCGCCGTCTCGCGCGGCACATAGAAAATCGCCAGGGAAATGATGCACAAATAGTGAAACAAGCCGATGCGTCCGGGCGAGGTAGGGATCGGCGCGACGGCGCTGATCTGCAACACCGCCAACAGCAATAAGCAAGCGGTGAAGGATATTTCTAGCCCCAGCGCGCGCGCCGCCAGCCAATTGGTGGCCGCGCCGAGCAGAAAGGCGGCCACCGACCAAAACGCCAACGCGACGAACAATCGCGGTTCGCGCATCACCGCCAGACTATCGGCGACGGCCTGCCATAGCCGAGCCAAGCGCAAACGCTGTGCCCAACGATGGCGCACGCTCCAAGCTTCCAGCCAGGCGGTGAATCGAGCGCGCATGGCCAGGGTAATGCTCAGCGCTGCGAACACGCCGACAATGCCAAGACTGAGCGTCCACCCGGCTTGCCGAAGCCAGGCGGGCAAGGGCACGATAAGCGAGAGACCTGCCAAAAAGAGCAGTAAGCACAGCGCGTCGAGCACTTTTTCGACTACCGCCGTCCATAAGGCATGGGCCTTGCTCACGCCTTCGCGCTCGCCGATCAAATAAGCGCGCGCCACCTCGCCGATGCGCGCCGGCACAACGGCGTTGATGACTTGGCCAATCAAGAAAATAGCCAAGAAACGGGGCAACCGAAGGCGGCGCGGATCGGGATAAAACATCCATCGCCAGCGTTCAGCGCGCACCAGCGTGGTGAGCAGCACGCTAGCCAACGCCGCCAGCAACAACCCTGCGTTAGCGTGCACGATCATTGCCCATGCGGCGCGCCAATCCACTCCACGAAAGGCCAGCCACAGAAACAACAAGCTGATGAGCACCCCGATAACGAGTTGCATCAAGTTGGATCGTTTTTGGGCGGGGGCGTCTGTTGCTGGCATGGGGATGATGGGTTGGTTTCCTGGTGCGAACTTGCTCCGAGCGGGCTGCTCGTTATAATCGCTCTATGATGATCATCAGCGTACTGCGGAATCGCGCTTGGTTGGGCAGCGCGCTGCTCGCGTTTTTGGCGGGCGGAGCGGCGCTGTGGCTCTATACGCGCACAGCGGCGCCGTGGCTTACCTGGGCGCACGATGGGGCCGACGGCGGCGATCTGATTGCCGCGGCTATGACCTGGGGTGTGCCCCATCCCAGCGGCTATCCCACTTATTGTTTGCTCGGACGATTGTTTGCCCTGTTGCCGTTGGGCAACGTCGCTCGTCGCTTTAACCTATTCTCGGCCACAACAGCGGCGCTTGCTATTGCTTTGTTGAGCTTGACCATGCAACGCGCGCTGCGCCAGGCTGCCGGTCGCCCCTCGTGGCGCGAGATAACCCTCGCCCTAATCGGCGCTTGGGCCGCCGCATGCGCACCTATCTTTTGGTCGCAGGCGATCATCGCCGAGGTTTATGCTCTCAACGCCTGTTTTTTCGCGGCGCTGCTCTATATCACCCAACGCAACGACTGGCTAGAACACCCCCGCGCCTGGGCGGCGCTGGGGCTGACGTTCGGCCTGGGGTTGGGCGCGCATCTCACGCTCACGCTGGCCATCCCCGGCCTGGCGATCATGCTCTGGCCGCGTCTCACTCGCCGCCGTGCGCTCGCGGGCTTGCTGAGTACACTGCTGGGTCTGGGCGTGTACCTCTATCTGCCGATGGCAGCGCGGGCTGACCCACCCATCAACTGGGGCGATCCACGCGCCTGGGCGACGTTTTGGTGGGTCGTCAGCGGCAAACTCTATCACGGCTATGCGCTGGCGCTGCCCTGGGCAACGCTCCCCGTCCGTCTAGGCGCCTGGATGCAGCTCTGGGGCCAGCAATATAGCTGGCTAGGACTAGCCCTGAGCCTGATGGGATTGGGATCGTGGTTCAGCCTCGGATGGCGTCGCCGCGCCTGGGCCACGTTGATCACATTCGTGCTCTATTCGGCTTACGCCCTGCTCTATGATACCGCCGATTCGTATGTCTATCTCATCCCCACCTATCTGGTAGCGATGCTATGGCTAGCGGAAGGGGCGCGGCTAGCCTTGGCAATGCTGCTCGGCCCGACGCCTCGGCGCGAGACGCTGCTCACTATTGCGGCGCTGTTGGCGCTGCTCGCCATTCCGGGCGGATCGCTTGCGCGCTCGTATGCTTCGCTCGACCTGAGCCGCGACCGCGTCGCCGCCGATTGGGTGACCGATGTGTTGCGCCAGGCCCCCGATGGGGCGTTGCTCATCACCGGACGAGACGACCACACCTTTGCGCTCGACTATGCACGCTGGGTCGAGAATCAACGACCCGATTTGTGCCTCGTGGACGGCGAGTTGCTCTATCAACCCTGGTACATCGCGCAATTGAAGCGGCGCTGCCCCAGTCTGTTATCGCCAGGCCAGCAACTCAACCTAGAGACGCTCATTACTGCCAATCTTGATCAACGCCCGGTCTATTTGACCAACGAGCGCCCCGAGTTGTCCGAGTCACTCACCATCGAACACCAGGGGGCGCTCTGGAAGATCACTGGTCGGCGTTAGCGCCCGGATGTCGCAGCCACATCACCACCGCCCCGCTCGCCAGCAGCACAAAGATGATCCCGCCGACGGCGAACAGCGGGGTATAATCGCCCCCCGTCTCGGAATAGTGCGTCACGGTTGTGGCCGCCGGTACGGCGGCTTCGGTTGGTGTAACGTCGCCGGCCGGCGTAATGTCACCAGTGGGCGTAATATCCCCAGTAACCGTAACACTGCCAACCGGCGTGACAGCGATGGTCTCGGTCGGCCCGCCAGGGGTCACAGTTGGACCGCTGGGAGTCACGGTTGCTACAAGGGTCGCCGTGGGCGCCGGATTGTCCTTTTTGGGTTTCTTGGTCGGCGTCGGCTGGGCAGGCTCGTCGGTGGCCGGAGGCTGCTCCGTCACCGGTTGCCCGCGGGTAGGCGTGCGCGTAGGCACGGTGCGGCGCAGGCTGTTGGAATCGGGCAGCGCCCACGCCCCCGAGGCCAGCGACAGCAGCAGCGCCACCGCTAGGCACGCCGCCATGAACCGTATGATCGCTGTACGACGCTTTGCATCCATCGTTCCAGGCTCCTTTAGCAGAAACTGACCCGATTTTACCAGCAGGCAGAGGATCGGGCAAATGGGATGGCGACTGCGACGCCTTCACCCCAATCCTCTTCCATTGGAAGAGGGAGCATGGGCTGGTCGGCGCGCCACCCACATGATGCGCGTGGTGCGACTGGTCGGCTCGCGCAGGGTAAAGCAATCGTAGCTGGCCTCAAGATGAAAGCCCACGTCGGTGAGCAGCGTGGCGATTTGTTCGGGCGGATAGGCTTGCTCGGTGTGGCGTTCGGCCAATTTGCGATACAGCTCGCCCTCGCGCTGAAAACAAGTCACCACCACCGAGGTGCGTTGGCGGCGCTCGTCGTATTCGCTCTGAAAGACCACCGCCAAGTCGTCGGAATCGGTGAAATAGATGGCGTCGTTCCAGGCGGTGGCCATGGCGTAAGCGGTGTTCATATCAAAGCAGAATAAGCCGCCGGGCAGCAGCGCGTCGAACACGCGGCGGAACACACGCAGCAGGTCGTCGCTGGTGAGCATATAGTTCATGCTGTCGTACAGGCAGGTGGCCAGGTTCACCCGCTCGGGCAGGATAAAAGAGCGCATGTCCTGCTGGCTCCAAAATACGGTCGCGCCGTTTTGCCCAGCTTTGGCGCGAGCTTCGTTCAGCATCTGCGCCGAACCATCCACCCCATAAACGCGCCAGCCCGCTTCGGCCATCGCCAACGCCACTGTGCCCGTGCCGCAGGCCAATTCCAACAGCGCGCCGCGCTCCGCCGGATGGCGGGTCAGCAGCCGTTCGAGGTAGGCGATCATCCGCAGGCTGAAACCGAGTTGGCCGGAGTGATCGTACACGCGGGCGTAATCGTGATAGATGGGGGTGGGCATAGCTTACCATCCTGAGGAGTAAATATCCCTGACGCGGGTCATATTCTGAATTCAGTGGCCCTAATGTTCGCCGGATAGCCTTAGAGCCATATCGCGCGTCGTCGAATCCAGGCGAAAGCCAAGAACATCGAGTCGCGCCAAGACTGGTGCGAGGGATGGAAGCAATCCTAGTTGTTTGGCTTTCAGAAGGGTGCCGAGGGTCCCAGTAAAGGTCAGACCGAGAAGACGCGCATAGCGCCGGGCGAGAGCGTCATCAAGGATCAATCGCGCTCCGGGGCGCTCGACGCCCAACGCCAGCACTTCGCGCTCACCGGGGCCGAGATCTGTCGCCAATGGAAGAATCTGTTTCCTTTCAACTTGGACTATTGCAATCCAGGGAACCGTCCCAGGATTAGGGATCGCCAACCCTCTGGCCCGGCCTTGGGCTAACTCGACGGCAACTGCTTCGGGGACGATGATGCTTTCGTATAGTCTGGGTAGCAGATCCCAAAGGTCAGCCTGGTAGAGATACTGTAGGGGAGAAGTATCCGCAATGACGTCAGGCATTCGCCAGATCCTTGAGCAGCTCGGCCTCGCTCATGCGGAATGTGTCCACCCCATATTCGGCCAGGCGCGAGAGGAACACCACCCTGGGCACGCCAGCCAGATTCGCGGCAGCTCCCGACGAAAGCCTGCCTAGCTCGAACAGTTTGACTGCCGCCGCCAGACGCACTTCGTCAGAGAGCGCCTCGGGCGAAACCTTGAGCGCCAGCGACATTTCTTCGGGCAGAGTCAATGTGATCGTAGCCATCTTTGTCCTTCTATCTTGGCTTCCCGCCGCTACACATAACGATTGTACCGCAAACGGCACGGCAGCACAAACGCATTTCGCGCTGTTTGCCCTCTCGCCGTGCGCATGGTATGATGGGCGCAGCTATTCTGGTGAGATAAGCGCGGAGGCGGCGATGGCGACGGTAGTACAGATCAACGAACAGACGACGACCTGGGGAACGTTTGAGCGGGAGCGCAATCACCTCTACCGGCAGTTCCTCGATGTCGAATACGCGCCCGAGACAGGGCTGACGCTCGCGGAACTCAAGCGCGAGATCGAAGCTTGCCTGCGCGACCACGCTCACGAGCCGCGCGTGCTGCGCAAGGCGCGCGTGTTCGCGCTGATCCTGACGCGCGGCCAGATCGCCATTGACCCCCGCGATTGGTTCGTGGACAAGCTCAATCACGGCCATCTGCTCCGCAAGCTGGTGAACGACGCCTGGCGCGAGGAAGCCGCCGCCGGCCCCATCGCCGCCGAGGCGAGTTGGTTCGAGAACTCGTTCCGCATCGGTCTGGCCAAGAGCGGGCTGGATACGGGCCACATCTCGCCTGGATGGGAGCGCATGTTCGCCGGCGGGCTGACGGGGCTGATCGAGGAGGCGGCGCGCGAACGCGCCGCGCTGGGCGACGGGATCACCGCCGAGCAAGTTGCCTTTTACGATGCGGTCGAGATCGTCTATCGCGCCGCCATCGCCCTGGCGGGGCGCTTCGCGGCGCTCGCCCGGCGGATGATCAGCGACTATCCAGAACACGCCGAACGACTGCGCGCCATCGCCGAGACGTGCGAGCGCGTGCCTGCCCACGGCCCGCAGACGTTCCATCAGGCGCTGCAATTCCATTGGCTGATGCACGAACTGATCGAACTGGAGGGCGAGCTGGTGCGCTCGGCGGGGCATTTCGACCGCGTCTTTTATCCCTGCTATCGCGCCGACCTCGATGCTGGCCGCTTGACGCGCGAGCAGGCCATTGAGTTGATCCAGTTCTTTTGGTTCAAGCACTTTGCGCGCACGCGCGGCAAGGATAACGGCAAGAACTTTGTCTTGGGCGGGCAAGACGGACTTGGGCGCGACGCGACCAACGAGCTAACGTGGGTGGCGCTCGATGCCTACGAACGGTTGCATACTCCCGATCCCAAACTCTCGGTGCGTTACTGTCCTGGCTCGCCCGATCGCCTTTACACTCGCGTGGCTGATCTCATTCGCCAGGGCTACAATGCGTTCGTGCTGATGAACGACGAACCGGCCATCGAGGCGCTGCTGCAACGCGGCAAGACGATTGAGGATGCGCGACTGTACTTGCCTATCGGCTGCTACGAGCCGGCGGTGGACGGAAAAGAAGCCGGTTGCACCATGAACCTGACGCTGAACCTGGCCAAAGCGATGGAATACGCTTTGCACGATGGCGTGGATGTGCTCAGCGGCCAACAGATCGGCCCGCATACCGGCGATCCACGCGCATTCACCAGCTATGAACAGATGCGTGACGCCTATTACGCACAGCTCGATTTTCTGCTCACCCGTTCGATCAATTATATCGCTGCCCACGAGCGCCAGTGGCCCAATATCAACCCCTCGCCGTTCATCGCTGGCACGATTGCCGATTGCCTGGCGCGCGGCAAGGATATTGGCCAGGGCGGGCCGCACTATAACTCGGTGGGCTGCGTGGGCGCGGGGTTGGCCAACGCCGCCGACTCGCTGTTGGCGCTCAAGAAGGCTGTTTACGAGGAACGCCGCTATACGATGGCCGACATCCTGGCCGCGCTCGACCGCGACTTTGAGGGCGACGAGGCGATGCGCCAGTACCTCATCAACCGCACGCCCAAGTGGGGCAACGGCCACGCTGAGGCCGATGCCCTGGCCAAAGAGATCGCCGATCACTATTGCGCCCTGGTGCATTCGTTCATCAATGCGCGCGGCGGCGCTTGTCAGGCGGCGCTGTTCACGTTGGATTATCAGTGGCTCTTTGGCCGGGCCACCGCTGCCCTGCCCGACGGACGCAAGGCGCACGATGGATTGGCTCCGGGCGTAGGCGCTACGCCGGGTCGGGACAAAAAAGGCGTTACCGGCTTGCTCGATTCGGCGGCCAAGCTCGATTACACCCAAACGCCCAACGGCGCTGTGCTCGACGTGATGCTGCACCCCACCGCTGTGCGCGGCGAAGAGGGATTAGCGGCGTTGGTCACGTTGATCAAGACGTTCTTTGCTCGGGGCGGCTATGCGCTGCAATTCAATGTGGTGGATGTGGACACTTTACGCGACGCCCAGCGCCACCCCGAACGCTACGCCACGCTCCAAGTGCGCGTGACAGGTTGGAGCGTTTATTTCACCACGCTGCCGCAGTTCGAGCAGGATGCCTTTATCGCCCGGCAGGTACACGGCTTGTAGCGTAGGCGAGGCATAGCCTCGATGTGCTTTGCGTTCTTTACGGTTTGATTATTTTCACCTCTACAACAGCTCGCGCGCTTTTGACAAAAGCGTATGCCTGTGATAACATGCGCGCGGTTGGTTAAAAGCAGTTGTGTGTTGGAAGAAACTTGTTAGCGATCCGTGCGGGTCTCCCGACGTGACCCGCACGGTTTTTTGTCGCTATCCTGTCGGCCCAATACTCTTCAGGCTGGCGGGTCCCGGCGAACGGGAAGCATTGCAGCATCGAATTAAGGGAGGTACGCTACTATGTCTGATCGGGCTACCGGTAAGGTCAAGTGGTTCAGCCGCGTCAAGGGCTTCGGGTTCATCGTGCCCGACGGCGATGAGGCCGCCAAGGACATTTTTGTCCACTATTCGGCCATTCGCGGCGAGGGGTTCCGCAACTTACACGAGGGCGAAACGGTCGAATTCACGATTGAGGACACGGATAAAGGCCCCCAGGCTGCTGATGTCACCGTCCTGAACTGACGGTCTCCATTGCACCGAGACCCCGCTGGCGGCGCTACCATGGCGCGCCAGCGGGGTTCTTTTTTTGATGGCAGAAATCGGTCAGACAATTGTGAGACGGATCGCTTCTAGCGCGTTGACATAGCCTCGGCGCTTGGGTTAGACTGCATGTGAAAGGGGATGTCATGGTAAAGACGCGCTGTTTGATCGCATGGATGGGGTTATTGGTCGCAGCATGGCTAGTCGCATCGTCAGCGACGTTGGCGGCGCCCGGCGAATCGCCGGCATTGGTCGCGCTCGGCGAATCGCCGGAGGCGGTTGCACCTGGCGACTATATTATCGCCGAGGGCGACTCGCTGTTCATCATCGCGGCAAAGTTGTTGGGCGACGGCGCACGCTATGTCGACATCATCGCGCTCACCAACGCCAGGCACGCCCTCGACCCTAGCTATCCCTTGATCGAAAGCCCCACGCGCATCCGCGTGGGCTGGAAGTTGGCCATCCCCGATGGGCGCTACGACCCCTCCACGGCGATCTTGGCCGGGCAGCCCATCACCGATACCCTCTCCGCCGACGCCAAGCCCCTGGGCGTGCTCAAGGCGCTCACCAAGGTAGATGACCTTACGTTCAAGATGACCTTTTACGAACGTCCGGCGGCGCTCTTGGCTAAATTGGCCACGCCGATGATGGCCATTCACAGCCCAACGGCAATCCGCAAGTGGGGCAAGGATTACCTTTATTACCCTGTAGGGACAGGGCCATACACTTTTCGTGAATGGTTGCCGGGTGAACAAGTGACGCTAGATGCCAATCCCGACTATTGGGGCGGCGCGCCTCAGATCAAGCGCCTGATTTATCGTGCAGTCTCTGATCCGGCGGCGCGGCTGGCCGAGCTACGCGCCATGACGGCGACCCTGGCCTATGATTTATCCCCAATCACCGTTACTACCGACGCGATCACTGAGCCAGTTGCTTATCAGGCTCCACCACTCGCCATTAGCTATCTGGCGATCAACCAGGATTGGGCCGACGCCGCCGGCAACAAACCGCTCAAAGATGTGCGCGTGCGCCAGGCCATCGCTCACGCCATCAACAAGCAGACGCTGTTGTCGGCCTATCGCCCTAACCTGGCCATCGCTGCCAAAGAGTTCATCCCGCCCATGATGTGGGGCTATAACGATGCCTTTCCCGATTACAACTATAGCCCCTCGCGCGCCCGCGAACTGCTGGCTGAAGCGGGCTACCCGCAGGGCTTTACCACCACACTGTGGGTGATGAACACGTCTCGCAGCTATCTGCCCGATCCCCTGGCAGTGGCGCAAGCCGTTCAGGCCGACCTGCGGGCGGCAGGAATCGAAGCGCGAATCGTCAAACGCGATTGGGAGCCGTATCTGGAGGCGGTGCTGCGCAAAGGGGAACATGGGCTGTGTTTACTGGGGTGGACGCCCTATCTCGCCGACGCCGACAACATCCTGTTCACCTTGTTTTCGGGGGTGGATAAGCAATTCGGCCAAAGCGCGCCCGATGGGATGTTGGCTGATTATTTGCAGCGCGCCCGCGCCGAGACCGACCAGCCTAATCGCGAGGCGCTCTATCGCGAGGTCAACGCCATCGTTCACGGTTTGGTTCCGGGCGTGCCATTAGCGCACGTGGGTGTGACGGTAGTCGGCGCGCCCACGCTCTTGGGCTATGTCCCCTCGCCGTTGTGGGATCGGTGGCATCTGACCTCGACGATCACCGCTAGGCAGGCGCTTACCATCGCCCAAGCTAACGACGCTCAGGGGTTAGATATCGCCGATGAAGTGGACGCCGAATCGCTGCGCATCTGCGCGCAATTGTTCGATAGCCTGATCGCGCTCGACCCGGCCACGCTGCGCCCGCAGCCCCATCTGGCCGAACGCTGGGAGGTCTCGGCGGATGGGTTGGAATGGACCTTTTACCTACGCCCCGGCGTGAGTTTTCACGATGGGACGCCGCTCAATGCCGACGCGGTCATCTTTAACTTGCACCGCATGTGGGATAAGCAGCATCCCTACCGCGCCGGGCACACCCACTCTTTCTATTACTTTTACTATTTCTTTGGCGGCTTTCGCGGCGAGGAAAAGCTGGAAACGCTGCCAGAGAGCTAGAAAACAATCAGCGGTCAGCCGACAGATCGGCTGACCGCTGCTAGCAGAAAGCTATCCTCTCAA
>CAZYPJ010000070.1:11558-14916 GCA_964649365.1 uncultured Anaerolineales bacterium
CGTGCGCCACGTCATTGTGGCCAGGCGCGATGAATTGACCCAGCTTGCGCTCGGTACCCTGGCGCAGGCGCTCGATATTGGGTCGCAGCTCCCATACCGACATCAACCCTGTGCCCACTGCAAAGACCACATGGGTAGCGGGCAGCCATCCCGTCAGCGCGCCGGCCACGCAGGCGATCACCAGCAGCGCAGAAAAGGTGAGCGAAGCCAGCGACGAAAAGCGCGAAATGAACAGCACAGCGGCGCCGAGCACGATAGCCCCGCCTGCTACGATGGGCGACAGCGCGCACATTGCGCCTGCCGTCGTCATCGTGCCCACGCCTCCATCGAACCCCATAAACACCGACCAATTGTGCCCCGCCACCGACGCCATGCCCGCCAGGGCCGCCGTCAGCGGCAATTCAGGCGCTAACGCTTGCGCGATGGCGACGCCGGCATAGCCTTTGCCGAAATCGCCTAACACGGTCAGGGCTGCCGGCAGCACGCCTGCTGCGCGTAATACATTGCTGGCCCCTGTGCGCCCGCTGCCTACCTGTCGAATGTCCACCCCTTTGAATAGCTTGGCCGCCACATAGCCCACTGGGATCGCTCCCAGCACATAGGCTGCCAAAATAGCCACGATTGCGCGTATCCAGACCATCACACTCACACTCCCCGTCAGAATGATAGAGCGAGAGCTATCTCACCCTGCAATCCATGCAGATATAAAAAACACCGGAGTGCGTTCGGCGTTGCGTGGAAGGCATCGCCGATCATCCGGCAAAGGTATAGTAGCACGACGCGGGCTAGGGGTCAAAATCGGCGGTTGATCTCAACGCTCGGGCGGCGACCAGCGATCCACCACTTTGAACAGCGCGCGCTCGATATGCGCCTGGTAGCGCAGCACGATTACCCCCAGAATCGCCCCAAAACCGGCGAGCAGGGCGATCTGCGCCAGGGTGAGCTGGTGGGTTTGCGCGCCGATCCAGGTGGCCACGATCATGCCCGGAATGCGCCCGATGGTGGCGAGCAGCAACAAGTGGCTGATGCGCAACGGCGTCAGGCCAGCCACAAAGCAGGCGGCGTCATCGGGTAGGAAGGGGATCAGAAAAATGAGGAACAGCGCCGTGGTTCCGCGCCGCTCAGCGTAACGGTCGAGCCGCGCTAACGTCTCGGGACGCACAAAGCGCTCGACCAGGGGGCGCCCCACGCGGCGCGCCCGCCACATAGCAATCCATGAGCCGATGGTCAGCCCCAACAGACAGAGCGCCGTCCCGCCCCACACGCCATAGAGATAACCCGCTACTAGGCCCACGATCTGGCCAGGCACAGGGGCCAGCAACACTTGCGCAATCTCACCCAGCACTACCGCCGCCGGCCCCCACGAGCCGAGATCCAATAGCCAGGCTTCGAGCGCTTCGCGCTGCGAAAAGACCTGGCCCCAGTCGCTGCGCCAGAGGGAAACACCCCCGGCGATAAGCGCCCCGGCGACGATCAACGCCAGGGCGAGCTGCCAGTGCGCGTTTCGCATCAACCCTCCGCAACCAGCACCAGATAGCGCCCCACCACCTGGTAGCCCTCGCGGATAAAGGCGGCATGCGCCAGATCGTCGGACGCCTCGTCGTCGCCGGTAGGGGCCACATAGCCCACCTCATCCAGCGCTAGCGACTTGGCGCGCTCGACCAGGGCGCGCGCCATCGCGCGCTCGGCCTCGGGCGCGCTTGAATCAAGGCGCTCTAGCCACAGGCCATTGTAAGCCAGAGTCTGCACATGCAGACACTCAGCCATCGCAACCAAATCGCCGGTTGCGTCGTACAAGTGGTGCGTCTCGGCTGGAGAATCGTCAGCAGCGTCAATCTCCCATCGCCAATTGGAAGACAGAAAGGCCACCGGCGTCAACCCATCGAGGCGATAGAGCAACAAATCGAACGCTGTGGCCGAGGCAATAAACCCAGCGCGCTCAAAGGCGCGTTGCGAAGCGCGATTATCCACCGCAACTAACGCGCGAAAGCGCCGCACGCCCCTGGCGCGCGCATCGCTCGCCGCCTGGGTGATCAACCGCGTAGCCAGCCCCTGTCCGCGATAAGCTGCGATGACGCCCAGCATATCTATCTCTAGGCGCAACCCTTGGGCGGTGGGCGTCTCCAGGCAAGAACAAAAGCCCACCGCCTGGCGCGGGTCGCTGGCCGGGCAAGCAAGGTATTCGGCGTGCTCGGGCCGGAGCATCACGGCCAGCGCCTGAGCGGCGTCGTAGGGGCTATCGCCCAGGCTGGCGCGCTCCACGACGAGTAGCGCGGCGGCATCTTCCAATGTAGGGTTTGCACGACGAATGAGAGTCTCTTGGTTCATGGACAATCCACATAGAGTCTGATTACAGAGAGACAGAGGAACAGAGACACAGAGATGCAAGGTGTTTTTCAATAGGTCAAATCGTATCTATCCCTAATCCTCTGTATCTCTGCGCCTCCGTGGTTTCCTCAGTGCGCCACGGCGCCGTCGGCTCGGTAAAACCCCGTGATCTTGTGCGGCTTGAACGGATACTTGGCCAAGCGTTCCTCGTTTAGCTCTAGGCCGATGCCGGGTCGGTCGGGTACGATCACCCAGCCGCCGTCGCGCTCCAGCGGGTAGTCGAGAATATCGTTGAAAGCGTCAGCTCCCTCAGCCGCTTCTTGCAACACATAATTAGGAATGGCAGCGTCGAGCTGCACAAAGGCCGCCGTGTTCACCGGGCTGCCCATCAGATGCGGGAACAGGCCAACGACCGAGGCTTCGGCCAGAGCGGCTATCTTTTTCAATTGGGTATAGCCTCCGGCCAATGACAAGTCGGCGCGGATCATGCAGACGGTGCGGGTCTCAATCAGTTCTTTGAACTGGTGCAGATTATAGAATCGCTCTCCTGTGACCATCGGGATATTGATGTGTTGGGCAATATAGCGCATTCCCTCGATGGTCTCGGGAACCAACGGGTCTTCATAATAGAGGATGCGATATGGCTCCAACTCGCGGGCTAAAATGATAGCCTCTTCAGGGGTGAGGTTGCGATGGATCTCTAGCCCCAGATCAATTTCATAGCCGATGGCCTCGCGGATCGCTTTGACGATCTGCAGCGCTTGCGAGACGATCTGAGTCGAGGACAGCTTCTCGAAATCCGCGAAAAAGGGCGTGGTGCGCAGCGAGGGGTATCCTTTGGCTACATTGCGCGCGGCACTCTCAGCGCGGGCATCGAGCGTGTTGCCAACCACGTTCTCAAACACGCGAATCTTGTCGCGGCACTTGCCGCCTAGCAACTGGTAAATGGGCGCGCCCAGCCGTTTGCCTTGAATATCCCACAGAGCCACGTCAATGGCGCTGATCGCCGCACTGAGCACTGCGCCCATAA
>CAZYPJ010000071.1:0-14835 GCA_964649365.1 uncultured Anaerolineales bacterium
TCGTGGCTCGACCGCATCCTGGAGCGTAAGCGCACGCCGCCGCTGGCGGCTATGGCGGCGCGCAACCTCAAGCGGCGTTGGCGGCGCCGCGCCCTCACCATCTTGGTCATTGCCCTGGCGACGGCGGCGTTTCTCAGCGCTTCATCCACTCGCGACTCGGTGAACGCCGCCATCGGCGATATCTATCGCACTTATGACGCCGACGTTTGGGTCTCGTTGAACCAAGAGGTCAGCGTTCAACTCGAAGAGCGATTTCTGGCGATGCCAACGGTGCGCGCCGCCGAGGGCTGGGTGATCGCTAACGGCGTCGTGGGTCTAGCCGAGGCGCGACTGTGGGGCGTCCCACCTGAAAGCACCTTGTATCGCCACGTGCTGCGGCAAGGTCGCTGGTTCCGCGCCGACGAATCCGACGTAGCAGTGCTCTCGGCGGAATTGGCTGACCGTGAGCGAGTTCGTGTCGGCGATAACGTCGAGATCCAGGCGCGCGGCCAGCATCGTTCTTTCACAGTGGTAGGCGTTGCGGTGGATAACACGATTTTTCTGGGTGGAACTTTGGCCGGCAAAGCCTTTCTGCCACGCAGCGCATTAGGCCGCTTGTTGGGGCGCGAGGATCGCGTCAGCCTGTTCGCCCTGGGTCTGCACAACCGCGAGCGCAGTGCGGTAGATCGCGCGCTCACCGAAATCGAGCGCCAGTTCCGCCGCTGGCAACCTAGCGTGCAGCCTGTCTATGCCGAAGTCGAATCGGCCCAAGAGGCATCGCGCCTGTTGACATTAGCTCTGGTTGCGATGGTTGTGATCGTGGCTTTGGTGGGCTATCTCAGCATCGTCAACACCTGCACGCTGAACGTGCTGGAGCGACGTCGCGAGATCGCCGTCATCCGGGCATTGGGCGGCGACGATGGTGCGATCTTACTCGTCTTTTTGGTCGAGGGTCTGTTACTCGGCAGCGCGGGCTGGCTATTGGGAGTGGCGTTGGGCTATCCTACCGCCCGCCTGTTCACCGCGCAATTGAGCCGCGTGCTCTTTGTGCTCGATTTCCGCTTACCGCTCGCAGCACTGGCGATGAGTTTGGCGTTTACCCTGGGGCTGACGACCTTAGCTATATTGGGGCCGGCCCTCGGCGCTGCTCACACTTCCGCAGCCATGGGGTTGCGCTACGAATAGCCGCGCAAGAGCTACCCAATGTCCACATATGCGTATATAATATGGATGATATGAAGCATTCGTTTGCTGCGTTCCGACTCACCCATCCATAACGGTCTGTTCAAAGGAGGTTCCCGCATGTTGGATCGAATCGTGAAACGCATCGTGCGCATTATCAAGCTCGATTGGACCGTGTTCTCCGAAATCGAAAAGGATGAGACCGCCAACAACGACGCCATCGTGATTGTGGTGGCCGCCGCGTTCCTGGCAGCTTTGGGCAGCGCAGTTCACTCGGGCCAATTCCTGGGATCGTTCCTGTTGAGTTTGTTCAGCGGCGTGCTGGTGGGCTGGTTGCTGTGGAGCTTTTTGACCTCGTTCATCGGCACCAAGCTGTTCGGGGCCGAGACGAACTTTTGGGAGATGGCGCGCTGCATCGGCTATGCCTATGCCTTCAATGCTGTGGGCGTTTTGGGTATTTTCGGTTGTGTAGGTAGTCTGTTTGTCATCGTCGGCGCGGCGTTGGCGCTAGTCGCCTCGTTCTTTGCTATTCGCGAAGCGCTCGACCTGCCTACTGACAAGACGATCATCACTATTGTCATCGGCTGGGCAATTTCGCTGGTCGTGGGCCTTTTGGTGGGGATGATCCTTGCCTGAGCGCCTAATCCTCTCTTGACATACGCCACCCCCGCCGGGGCAACTGCGTTGCGCCAGGGTAATCCCTTGCGGTTGCCTCGGTTGGGTGTGCATTGCGATATCCGCCCGCCCTCGTAACTACCCCGCACGCTTGAACGTCATACCGATAGGATTTCAATCTTCTTTGAGCTATCCCCGACTGCTCGTATAATAGTAAAGACCGGACGGTCCAAGTGAAAGAACCGTCATTTTGTTCTGCTATGATTTCATCGGTTTTTCATCTTGTGTAGCTATGCTGAACCATCGGCGCAGCACGCAGCACACACGCCGCCCTTTCGGGTCAAAGTAGCTGAGGAGCTATGAGGGAACAACGCTTATGAGAATCCGAGGACGACACCTGTTCCTGCTCGATCTCGCGACCATCACATTGGCGGCGCTGGCGGCGTTCGTCATCCGCTATGAAGCGCTCTGGCACATCGGCCCCTATGTCACACGCAATATCGCTTTTTTCATCGCGGCGCTGCTCGTCCGCCCGGTGGTCTATTACCTTTTCGGCCTCTATCGCTTCTGGTGGCGCTACGCCAGCGTGTCCGAATTGTTCACCATCGTCGAGGCAGTTACCGTCGGCTCGGTGATCCTTGCGATCCTGATGTTTGGTTTTTTGGCGCCGCAAGCGCACGGGGTGCGGGTCTTTTCGCGCTCGGTGATCTTGTTGGAGTGGATGTTGAACGTGCTATCCATCGGCGCTACACGCTTTGTGATGCGACTGATTCAAACACGTATTCGCACTTATCAAGGAAATGGGACGCGCCCGGCCAAAGCGCGACGGACGCTCATCATGGGCGCAGGCGACGCCGGGGCGCTGATCGTGCGTGAGATGCAAAACAATCCGGCATTGGGATATATCCCGATAGGCTTTCTTGATGACGCCCAAAGCAAACAACATGCACGAATCTATGGTGTACCTGTATTGGGCACACGGCGCGATATTCCTCGCTTGGCGCGCGAAAAACACGCCGATACAGTGGTTATCGCCATGCCCACCGCGCCCGGCCCGGTGATCCGCGAAGTACGCGCAATTTGCGAACAGTGCCAGATCGAGACCAGGACCATGCCCGGCCTGTACGAACTGCTAAATGGCTCGGTTAGCGTCAGTCAAATTCGCAAAGTGCAGATCGAAGACCTGCTGCGCCGCGAGCCGGTGCGCACCGATCTAGCTGCCGTCGAGGGCTATATCGCTGGGGCGGTGGTACTGGTTACGGGCGCGGGCGGCTCGATTGGCTCCGAGCTGTGCCGCCAGATCATAGCGCGTCGGCCCAAACAAGTGCTGCTGTTGGGGCATGGCGAGAACAGCATTTTCAATATTTGGATCGAGCTATCCAAGCGCGCCCCCCAAGTCTCGTTGGTTCCTCTGATCGCCGACATTCGCGACGCCGAGCGCATCGAGCGCCTTCTGCTGCAATATCGCCCGCAGGTGATCTTTCATGCCGCTGCGCACAAGCACGTGCCACTAATGGAGGGCAACGCCGAAGAGGCCTTTACTACTAACGTCCAGGGTACGGCCAACCTGTTGCGCGCCGCCGAAAAGGCCGGCGCCGACCGCTTTGTGCTCATCTCCAGCGACAAGGCCGTCAATCCGGTGAACATCATGGGGGCCAGCAAGCGCCTGGCCGAGATGTTGGTACAACATGCCGCGCAGCGCACGGGGCGCAGTTATGTAGCGGTGCGTTTTGGCAATGTGCTGGGCAGCCGGGGCAGCGTGGTGCCTTTGTTCGAGCGCCAAATCGCCGCCGGCGGGCCGGTGACTGTGACTCATCCCGATATGACGCGCTATTTCATGACCATTCCTGAGGCGGTGCAACTGGTATTACAGGCCGCCGCGCTGGGCGCCGGGGGCGAAGTATTCGTGCTCGATATGGGCGAGCAAGTTCGTATTCTCGACCTGGCGCGCGACCTGATCTCTCTATCGGGCCTGACTCCGGGAGAGGATATCGAGATCGTATTCACAGGCTCTCGCCCGGGGGAAAAGCTCTATGAGGAGTTGTTCGGCGAGGGCGAAGCGCCATTGCCCACTGCTCACGACAAAGTATTCACCACCCACTCGCCGAGCATTCCCGACGAGCGCCAATTGGTTGTTGGGGTAGATTTGGTGCTCAACGCTGCCCGACGCAACGACAGCGAGGCGCTGTGTGCGGCCTTGCGAGGTCTGATTCCCTCCTACTGTCCAGCTGAAAATCTGATGCCTGCCAATGAGACTGCGTCTGAGGTCATCGCCCCACATGCGCCCTCTAGCGCCGGGTGCGCTGCGCCAACCCCCAAAGGGGCTATCGCCTAACACCAACCGGGAGCCGTTTTCTCATGCTTCAGAGATCCAGCGCCCGCTATGTCATTGTCCTCTATGTAACCGATCTATTGATTGCGCTTGCGGCGTTGTGGGCTGCGCGCTGGCTGCGCGTGACGCTGCCCTATGGCAAGTTACTCGACGACCCGGGCGCGGCGCTGCACTGGCCCATGTTTGTGTTGATGGCCCTGATCTGGTCGGTTGTGCTGACCGGATCGCGCGCTTATGATCCTCAGCGGTGGACGCAGGCGGTGGACGAGATCCAAACCATTATCGTCGCCACTGCGTTGGCAACGCTGGTGTTCGCCGGCGCGCTCTATTTCACTTTCCGTGGGCTGTCGCGTTTGCTCTATGGCTATTTCTTTGTTCTCGATGTGTTGGGAACCATCGGCGCGCGGCTGATATTGCGCCGGCTGCTACGCGAGCGGCATCGCGCACACACCCGCCGCGCGCTCATCATCGGCGCGGGAATCACGGGGCAACGGTTGGCGCGGTCGCTCCAGCCATATCGTTGGATGGGCATCGAGGTAGTAGGTTATCTGGACGACCAAGCCGGGCCTGGGCGAATGCTCGAATCACTGCCGGTGCTTGGCCCACTGGATCGTGCAGTCGAGATCGTGGCGGAGCAGGGCATCCAAGAAGTGATTATCGCCCTGCCGCTGGGCGACCATCATCGCATGACCAATCTGGTGGCGCAGCTCCAAGAGTTGCCCATCAACATCAAAGTTGTGCCCGACTATTCCGAAGTGGTCTTTTTCAGGGCCACGCTGGAACAACTGGGCGGTATCGCCCTTATGGGGCTCATGGAACCGGTTTTCGGCCCTATTGATCGGCTGGTCTATCGGCTGTTCGATCTGGTAGTTTCAACTATGGGGCTGGTTGCGCTCGCGCCGTTGTTTGCCGTCATCGCGATCCTGATCAAGCTCGGTTCGAACGGGCCGGTATTCTATCGTAGCCAGCGCGTGGGCGAAGGCGGCAAGCTTTTCGGGATGATCAAGTTCCGCACCATGGTGCAAGGGGCCGACCGACGCGAGCGAGAGCTGATCTCTGAGACCGCCGACGGCAAATTGGTGTTCGATAAACGGCGCGACGACCCGCGCATCACGCCCATCGGACGTTTTTTGCGGCGTTACAGCCTCGACGAGTTGCCGCAGCTCTATAACGTGCTGATCGGCGAGATGAGCTTGGTCGGGCCGCGCCCTGAGCTGCCCGCCCTAGTAGAACGCTATGAGCCGTGGCAGCGCAAACGCTTTGGCGTGCCTCAGGGAATGACGGGCTGGTGGCAAATCTCGGGGCGCGGCAGTAAGGCCAAATACTTGCACGCCGAGGATGACCTGTTTTACATCCAGAACTATTCGCTGCTGCTCGATCTGCGCATCCTCTGGCGCACACTAGGGGCAGTCATCCGGGGCGAGGGCGCATTCTGAGAATTGGATTTGGGGCTTGACCTCTTTCAAGGCATAATAGGCCCCCGTCAGCAGTAGCTTACATCTTTATTACGAGGACGGCGCGTGCGCGATTTGTGGCGTTACTTCGGTCTCAATGCGTTGGTGATCATCTTGTTATTTGCCCCAAGTTCCAGGGCCGACGCCCCTGCTAAGCAGGGGTTGCTAGGGTCGCCTTTTACCATCACCGTGACAGACCAATACGATAAGGCGACGCCGAACGCTACAGTAGCCATCCGCCGGCGCGACGATTATGCCGTGGTCGGTGTGCAGACCACAAATCGCTGGGGTTGCACCACGTTCTCGCTCGATCCTGCGATGCGCTACATCGTGTGGGCCTATTATAACGACAACGGCAGCAACGAGTTGTGGTATTACGGCTATATCGAGCCGGCCGATTGGAGTCCCACGCCAGCGCGCACCTTGCCTCGCGTCAGCCCCTGGCTGAATGTGGTAATTGCGCCTGCAGATGCCACGGTCGGCGAGAGTTGGGATGTAGTAGCGACCATCGCTCATGGCTACCCGGTGACGAATTTCGATCTGCGACTGCGTTTGCGCATGTGGGTGGACGATGACGGCCAAGCGCCGTACTTGTATGAAACAACTTCACCAACGCAGATATTTAGCGAGGGCATCGAGCCTTTCAACCTGTCTTACACGCCAGAAGTGGCAGGCCATTACATGATGCGCCTCTTGTTGGAGCGCAACTGGGAGGGTCAGGGATGGGAGCCTACCGACGAAGGCGGGTGGCAGTGGTCATTCGATGTCGTCGCGCCGGCGACCACGCCGACTGCTACACCTACCCTCACATCAGCGCCGACGCCCACATCCACACCGGTGCTCTGTACGATTAGCGGGATCGTGTTTCGCGATAGCAATCACGATGGCCTCTATGAGGCGACAGATCCTCCCGTATCTGGGGTAGAGGTGGTCCTGCGCGACGGAGGCGGCGCAACGCTTGGCCGGCGTCTCACGGGAATCGATGGCGCGTATCGCTTTGAACAGGTGACAACGGGGCATTACCAAGTAGCGCTGGATGCTGTCCCCGCCGGATACGACTATACACGCAAAGTCCAGGAACTTGATTGCTTGGGTGGCCAGATAGTCTACACGGCAGATTTTCCGCTTAATACGCTTGCTTTGATCTATTTGCCCGCGCTAACAAAACGGGGCTGGTGAGATCGGGGCATGCAGCCGTAACTTACTCATCCAATTCCCGTCTTGATAGGCAGCGCGCCCGTTCTGAGGCTCTGCGCCAAATGCTAGACAGCGCACGCCCTTTTGTGCTATCATCAACCTACACTTGTGCATATCATGGAGGGCCGATGGATTCACAGAGCCACACTCCGCGCCGGGGGCGCGGCTCGTTGGTCGTCAAGCTGACGTGGGTCGCTGCGCTGGCGTTGGGCCTGGCGTTAGCATTGGCGCCGCGTGAAGCAACCTGGGCGCAGCCGCATCAAAATGGCCTGCGCGACACCGTCAACACCCCCGTCGCTTCGCCCACCGCAGGCCCTACCTCCACCGGCACCCCCACTGCGGGGCCGTGCGTGGGCCGTGTGTTGCTGCAAGAGGCCGCGGGCGTTGATGTCACGCAGGACACCTGGATCAACGCTTATTCAGCGTCGTTCCCGTCGGCGCTGTCGGGCAACCTTAGCATCAAAGGCACGGATATTCAGTCGGCGCTGATTCGCTTTAACTTGACCGACACGTTGCCTGCAGGGGCCGAGATTATCGCCGCTGAGTTGTTGTTCTACGTGGATATTCCGGCCTACACCGTGGCGCGCGAATTGAATGTTTCGGCCTATCGAATGTTGCGGCCCTGGGCCGAGGGCGAGGCCTGCTGGAACAAAGCCTCGGCCAGCGTCAATTGGGGCGCGGACGGCGCCAACGCCGTGGGGGTGGATCGCGTAGGAACGCCCGATGATACGGTCACCTTTTTCCACCGCGCCGTCTATCGTGGGTTCAATGTAACCGAGAGCGTGCGCTATTGGCTTAACCATCCTTCCGAGAACTATGGCTGGCTCATCAAAGGGGCGCTCGATTCTACCGGCGCCTACAACCTGGGCGCCTCGCGCAACTCGATGCTCGATCGCCGGCCGGTGTTACGCATTGATTACAATTCCTGCGCCGCCTCGCCCACGCCCAGCGTAACGCCCACCTCGGGGGGCACACCCACGCCCACCATTACGCCTACGCCCGACGGTGGGCGGGCGACGGCCCTGGTTTACAACGACCTGAACCGCGATGGCTGGCAAGATGAGGGCGAGCCGGGACTGCCTGGCGTTACGGTGGAGCTATTGGCGCAGCAAACCGATTACTCCTGGCAAACAGTGAATCGTCAAACAACCGGCGACGAGGGTCTTTGCTCCTTCAGCGGCCTGATCTTGGGGCGCAAGTACCGTATCAAGGCATACAGCCTTTGGGGCTATTATTCCAGCGGCGATAGCTCGCTTGATTTTGCGCCGACCGCGCAACAACCGGCTTGGGAACTTGCCTTTGGCGAGTGTCGCGGCGGCGCGCTGGCCTTGCCGTACCTGATCAAGTAATACTGGCGGGCGATTTGTAGATTGTCCCTGTGCGCATCGTAGCGTAAGGGCAATTTGCGAGTTGCCCCGTTACAATCGTGTGGAGATAATGATCTATGGCTATGAACGAGGAACGCCGTCACCCCCAAAAAGGCCTTGGCGCTAGAGCGCTCACCGGCGTGGGGCTGTTGCTGGCGGCGCTGTGCCTGGCCTGGCTGGGCGGCGCGCCTGCGCCGCGCCCCGTCGTCGCCGACGATCCCCTCGCTGCGCCTGAAAGTGCGAGCAGCGTCTCGGCCTATCCCGAGTATTCGGATCGTTGGCGCGTCGGTTTTGGCTGCGCCCGCGAATACGGCGACGTGGACGATTATGCCGTAAGCCAGCTCTGCGCCGGGTGGTATCACGATTGGGGCACACAGCGGAATCCCTCGCGCCCCGACGGCATGGAATACATGCAGCTTATCCGCGTCAGCGCCGACCATTTTGACCTTAGCGCGCCCAGTAACTACAACTGGGCCGACCTCGACGCCAAGATTCGCGCTAACCCCGGTTCGGTGTGGATGATCGGCAACGAGCCGGACGGCAAGGCCCCAGGCGCATGCGATAACCGCCTGCCCGCCGATTACGCGCGTATCTACAAGATATTCTACGATCACATCAAGGGTATAGATTCAACCGCCAAGATATCGAACGGCCCCATCATTCAGGCGACGCCGGTGCGCATGTCGTGGTTGACCCAAGTGTGGGATCAATATCAATCGCTCTACGGCGTCAACATGCCAGTGGATGTGTGGAATATGCACAACCAGATCGTGCGCGAAGCGCCCTCGCAGGGGGCCGATATTCCCCCCGGATGCGACCCGGCGCTGGGCATGAACTATGGCATCCAACACAACGACAACATGACCATCTTTGCCGACCATGTGGTGCGGATGCGCCAGTGGATGAAAGATCGTGGCCAGCAAGCCAAGCCACTGATCATTTCGGAATACGGCGTGTTGCAGCCCGAGTACGAGGGCTTTACCCGCGACCGTATCAACGACTATATGAACGCCTCGTTCACTTATCTGTATTATGCCACCAGTTCCACCCTGGGTATGCCTGCCGACGGCAACCGCCTGGTACAGCGTTGGAACTGGTTCAGTTTGAACACGCCTGTGGGCACGTTGGGGCAATTCGGCGGCTGGAACGGGAACATGTTCGATCCTGATACCCATCAAATCACCGAGACGGGTATCAACTTTTCACGTTGGGTGTGCAGTCTGACGCACCCCACCCCCACGCCGGCCACGACGCCGCGCTCGCCTGTCACCAAGCGGGAGGCCGAGCATGGCTCGGCGCATGGCTCGATGGAGCGCAATGAGATCCAGAGCGCCTCGGATTGTCGCTATGTTTACGTGCCCGACGGCGCTACGATCACTGAAGATACCGATGTGACGTTTAACGTCTATGTGCCCAATGGCGCCACCTATGTCGTTTGGGGGCGCGTCTGGGGCACTGACTATATGAACCGGTCGTTCAACGTCTCGGTGGATGGCGGCCCTTACGCGGCCTGGTATTTCGGCACAGGCGGCTGGACTTGGAGCCAGGTCTCAAACGCCGGCGCGCCGATGACTTATAGCCTAGCGGGTTCGCGTTGGCACTCGATCAAGTTCGTGCCGCGCGGCGAGGGCAAGTCGCGCATTGACAAGATCGTGGTGACCAACGACCAGAGCTATAACCCCGCGACGGATTCGGGCTTGATCATCGTGTGCAACCCCACGCCCACGGCCACCCCCACCGTGACGCGCACACCTACGCGCACCGCTACCCCCACCCGCACCCGCACTCCGATGCCCACCGGCCCGGCGCGCATTAGCGGGCAGGTGGCCTACCAGGGGCGCGGCGCATCGGGCGGCGCCACGTGGCAGGGGCCGCTGATCGTCTCGGCGCACTTGCCGGGCGACTCGATCCCGGCCTACGAGTTCAATGTCGAATCCGACCAGACAGGCTATTTCCTGGTGCCTAACGGCATCCTCACCGGCACGTATGATGTGGGCGTGCGCGACCCGCACAGCCTGCGCAACCTGCGCCAGAGCGTCAGTCTTACCGACCATACGACGGACAAGAACATGGGCACGCTGATCGAGGGCGATACTAACTCGGACAATCGCATCAACATCTTGGACTTTTCGATCCTGGCCAGTTGCTACGGCACAAGCGAAGGCGGCGCTGGGTTCGACGTTCGCGCCGACCTGAACGAAGATGGCGTCATCAACATCCTGGACTTTTCGCTGCTGGCCTCGAATTACGGCCAGACGGGCGATCTTGTGGTCACCGAGTAACTGTAGCGCCGAAACCGCGTCAATAGGATAGGTAGCCGCGGTTTCCAACCGCGTTTCAGGCGGCGATCATCATGCGCGCAATGCGCGGTTTCGGGCCGCGCCGACGACGACGTGAGGAGTGTAATTCATGAGCAAAAACGTAGGTGAGACGATGCGGGTGCGCCCCTGGCTGGGTGCGCTGACGCTGTTCCTGGCCGGGGCGCTGTGCCTGGCCTGGCTGGGCGGCGCGGCGGCGCCAGCGGCGGCCACCGAGTCGCTGCTGGGCACGGTGACGGTGCGGATCAGCCCCGCCAGCAAAACCGTCGCCATTGGCCAGGATTTCACGGTGGATGTCTATGCCGACGCCGGGGCGAACCAGGTATATGGCGTGGAATGTGATATTGTCTTCAATACCACTTACCTAAATGTGCAGAGCATCACCAATGGCACGGCGCTGCCCACTATCCTGGCCGGCACAGGCGTCAGCGGCGGCAAGGCGTCCTATCGCGCAGGCGTCAACCCTGGATCGCCTCCGGTGACGGGGACGTTCAAGCTCTTTACCCTGAACATCCATGCCAATGCAGCCGTTGCCTCAACGCCGCTCGACATCAACTATCTCTTGGTGGCTGGGGTAGGCGGAAGCTCGCACACGGGCGTGGCTCAGGATGGCACCGTTGTTATTCTTGCTGCCACCTCCACCCCCACGCGCACCAACACGCCGGTGATGACCGCCGTGCCTACGCCCACCTCCACCAACACGCCCGGCGAAAAGATCGCCGAGTTGGTGATCCAAGAAGATGTGGACGGTTACACCGGCTTTGAGGACACCTACGTGGACGCCTGGAACACCACCAGCAACTATTCCGCCGATCCGTCGCTCAAGCTGCGTTCGGGCAACTTGAAGAACCTCCTGCTGCGGGCCGACCTTTCGGAGGTGTTGCCTCCAGGCACGGTCATCGAGGAGGCGGTCCTGACGCTCTATCAGACGGGCGGCAGCCACAACACCATTGACAGCGCCACCTACGGCGTCATCCGCGATTGGAGCGTCTCGCAGGCCACCTGGATCAGCGCCACGCAGGCCATCCAGTGGGGCATGTCCGGTTGCAGCGCCGCCGGGACAGACCGCGACTCGGATGTGACCTTTACGCGACCCGTGTTCCCCACCTGGGGGCGCTATTTCAACTATCCCTTTGATTTCACCATCACCGCGCTGGTGCAGCGATGGATCAATGATCCCGTCTCTAACGAGGGGTTGGTGATCACCGCCGGCGAGGGATCGGCCAGCGAGTTCAACTTTGCTTCCTCCGATAACGCCGATGTGACCATTCACCCGCGGCTGATGATCCGCTACAACACCGGGCCGACGCCCACGCCATCGCCCACGGTGACGGGCACGCCGCCCACGCCCACGCCGACGCGCACCGTGTTCCAGACGCCCACGGTGACGCCTACGCCGATGACCTCGTCGTTCGGCGTCCTTCAGGATACCCATATCTCCAGTTGGGATCAAACGGGCAACTTTGGCACAGCCGTCGAGATGCAAATCCGTTCGGGCGGCGTCAAGCACGCCTTGGTGCAGTTCGATCTGTCGAGCCTGCCGGTCGAAGCCACCATCTATGAGGCCAAACTGCGGCTCTATTCCAACACCTCGGGCGTGGCTGCTGCGCAGGTTGCAGCCCACGGACTCAAGCGCGCCTGGGGCGAATATGAGGCCACTTGGAACCTGGCGCAGAGCGGCGTCAATTGGGGCAGCCCGGGCGCGGCCAGCACCATGTCGGACCGGGAATCCCTCGCGGCGGACACCCAGACGGTAAGCGGCGCGGGCTGGGTAGAATGGGACGTAACCGATCTGGCCCAAGCCTGGGTAAGCGATCCCACTCAAAACTTTGGCGCGATCCTGATCGGCCAGCCGGGCACGGCGGTGGAATACAAGTTCCAGGCCCGCGAGCGCACCCCCGACAGCAACGCCCCGCAACTGGTGGTGCGTTGGCTGGTCAAAGAGCCGGAGCCGACCGTGACGCCCACCGCCACCTGGACCCCCGAGGGGCCGACGCCCACCGCTACGTGGACGCCCTCTTACGAGGGAACTGTCGAAGGTTACGCCTTTGTGGACGAGAACCTGAACACCCAGCATGATCTGGGCGAGCCAGGGGTGCAAGGCGTAACGGTGCAATTGCGCAGTTATCCCGCGGCGGGCTATAACGAAACGCGCTTGACCGACTCTACAGGATACTACCTCTTCTCGGCGTTGACGCCCGGGCAGTATCGCGTGCAATTGTCGGCGTTGCCTAGCGGCTATGAAGAGATTGACCCGCTGACATTGGTGATCTCGGTGAGCGCCGGGGGCAGCGAGGAAGTGAACTTTGCACTGCGCAGCTTGGGCGGCGGGCGTGTGGCGTTGCCGGTGATCCTGAAATAGGTAAAACAGCGCGCCGACGAATGTAACGATTTGGGCCGAGGCCGGCGATAAGATGGCCTCGGCCCATTTGGGTAGGGGCGATCCTGCGTGATCGCCCTGATCGCCTTGCGTCAATTAGGGCGGCCACGCAGGGCCGCCCCTACGAGATCGCGTTATGTCCATTGGTATGTTGGGGGATGATCGCATGTCTCACCGATCTTATCGTCTGCTTACGCTGGCGATTTGCGTTTCGCTGGGGTGGGGGGCGCTGAGCGCTTTGGCTGCGCCGCCAGCGTCGCGCCTGAACGTGGTAACGCCCGTACACGGCGGAACGGCGGGCAACGCCGCCGACGCCGACGCCGCCACGTTCTGTTTCGCCGCCGATAACAGCGCGCGGCAGCTCACCCGGCAGAACGGCGTGGCCATCGCCCGCGCCGAGGCGCCCGCGCTCTACGGCCAGGCCGACGGCATGACGATCTATGCTGGCGGAGTGGATGTGGCCTCCGCCTCGTATCAGGGTTACGCCGGGGCCAAGACGCCTGTGGGCATGGATCTATCCAACACGGCGGGCTGGCCCAACATCGCTGTGCCCTCCGGGCAAGTGGCTATAGACCCGGTCACGGGCCGCTTTCGCTTTCACACCGGCGGCGCGGCGCAACGGCTGGGCATGTGGGATCCTTCGCCCCCGCCGCAAGCCAACAACAATGCCCACGACGGCGTCTATGTGCAGGGCGATTACGCCTACGTGAGCGATTGGGTGCGCGGGCTGGACATCGTGGATATTTCCGATCCCTCCAGTCCCACGTTCGTGGCCAATATCTATGACACTGCCGCCGAGGACGCCGGCATGGATGTGGTGGTGGACGGTAATTACGCTTATGTGTTGCTCAAGGCCAAAGGGCTACATATCGTCAATATCAGCAACCCCGCCAGCCCGCAGCACGTCAGTTCCATCAAAGCCAGCACCACGCAAAACGATGTGGCGCTGCATCTGTTCAAATCGGGCAATCTGGTCTATGTGGCCGATGAGGCGTTCGGCGTGGTGATCTATAATGTCTCCAACCCGGCCAGCCCCACCAAAGTAGGCGTGTGCGGCATTGGGTTCGCTGAATCGGTGTGGGTAGAGGGGCGCTATGCCTACATCACCGGCGGCAACAACGGCTTTCAGATTTGGGATGTGCTCAACCCTGCCTCGCCCGTCAAACGGGGCGAGCTGGCCACCATCGGCTATAGCCGCGACGTGCAGGTGGTGGGCCAATACGCCTATGTGACAGAGGGCCAATCGGGCCTGCGGGTGGTGGATGTGTCGGATCCGACCCATCCCACTCACGTGACCACCGTGGCTACCGCCGATGGGGCCGAAGCCTATGACATTCGCATCGCCAACGGCTGCGCCTACATCGCCGAGAACACCATCGGGCCGGATTCCAACAGCCCCGGTTACGTGGAGGTGTTCGACTTGGCCAACCCCGCTGCGCCCGTGCTGCTGCGACAATACTACCATTCAGCGGACGGCTTCTGCGGCGTTTATCCGGTGGGGCCGCTGGTCTATACGGCGGCGCACCGTTATGGGCTATGGGTCATCAACCCCACCCTCGACGAAGCGCCCGACGGCGCGGTGACGGTGGACTATAACTGGAGCGACACCTCGGTGACGCCGACGCCCACGTTGACGCCCACCATCACCCCCACACCCGATCCAGCCTCCACCATGACGCTGGAAATCCAGGTGACGCTGCAAGGCCGGGGCGATCCGCCCTCGGCGCGCTGGGCTGCGCCGCTAGAGGTGCAACTGGCCGCGCCGGGCGGGGCTGTACAGCACACTTATACTGTGACGTGCAATACCTCGGGCCTGGCTACGATCACGGGCGCGCCTCAGGGCAGCTACGATGTGTACGCTCGAAGCGCCGCCAGCCTGCAAAACGTCGTCCGCAACCGGACGCTGACAGCAGGGACGCTGCGCCTGAATCTGGGCGTGTTGACGGAAGGCGACGCTAACTTGGATAACCGCGTCAATATCCTCGATTTTTCGATCCTGGCCAGCGCCTAT
>CAZYPJ010000072.1:0-3433 GCA_964649365.1 uncultured Anaerolineales bacterium
CGCCGAGTTCGCTGAGATTGGCTCCGCCGGCGCGGGTGAGCAGTATATTGCTGGGTTTGATGTCGCGGTGAACGATGTCGCGTTTGTATATGGCCTCAATAGCGCGGCAGAGGTCAATGGCGATATCAATCGCCCGCCCGATTTCTAACGGCGACTCAGCCTCCAGCAATTGCCGCAGGCTGCCGCCATCTACGTATTCCAGCACCAGGTAGAGGCTGCCCTCGCTATCGGTTTCCAGAGCGTAGGCGCTGACCACATTCGAATGCGCCATGCGGCTGGTGACCTGGGCCTCTTTGCGAAAGCGCGCCTGATACTCGCGCCATTGCTCGGGCGAGGCGTCGGCGTCGTTGCGCAGCAGCTCTTTGATGGCTACATGGCGATCCATAGCCACATCGTAGCCGAGGTAGACTTTGCCAAAGCCGCCCTCGCCGATCTCGGCGATGATACGGTATTTATCGGCTAACAGGGTGTTGGGGCTGAGCACAGGGATTTCCTCTGCCAGAATAACGCGCTGCCCGCGCGATGGTGGAAGGCAGTATAGCATCTTTGCGGCGCGACCGCAACCTATATAACGTACAATCGCGACTGCGCGCTACACGATGCGCCCCGCCCATTCGGGCGTATAGACGCGCACATCCTCGCGCAGCCTGAGCAGCGCCAAATCGCGCGCTTTGGCCTCGAGCATGATATCGAACTCACGCAGACTTTCGGCCAGATGGAGAAAATCAGCGAAGGCAAAGGGGTTTACAAAATCGCTGTGCTCCGTCCAGCGGGGCGGCGAGGAGCGGGCAGGGCTGCCCACCAGCTTCATTTCGGTGCGCGGGGTGCTGAAATGGATCTTGGGCGCGACGCCGACGGGCCAAGTAGTCAACGCCATCGCCAACGCCTCGCGCAGCGGGATGCGATCGGGGTTGAACGTCAGGTGGTGTAGATTGTCGAACACCAGCGGGATGCCGCAGACGCGGTGGATGGCTAACGCCTCGGATAGAGGGTAGCGGCGGTCGTCGTGCTCTAGCGCCACGCGGCGGCGGATCGGCTCGGGCAGTTCGTGATAGCGGCGAATGAATCGCTCGCGCGACGCGGCGATGTCATCATACACGCCGCCCACGTGCAGCACGATCAACCCCTCCGGCCCGCAGCCCAGCGCATCGAGCAGCTCCGTCTCGGCTTCCAGCACAGCTAGCGACCGGGCGAGTTGTTCCTCATTCAGCGCGTTGAGCGTCGCCAGGCTAAAAGGGTGAAAGGAGAGGCGAATATCGCCCTGGCGCGCCAAATCTCCCAGAGCGGCCAGCGACGGCGCGCAGGCCGCGATCTCGTCGCGCCAGGAGGCGGGGCAACGACGCAACAGCGACGCAGCCACCCCGCAGTGCAGCCGATACATGTGGATATGGTTGGCGCGCAGATAGAGGAAGATGTCGCGCAGATAGGCCAGGCTCACGCTCAGGTCGCCGTCGCCTTGCGATGCGGCGTCATATGCGGGCAGGCCGGCCATCCCCAGCACGCGGATCGAAAAACCCAGGCGCATCGGCATTCACCACTAAGTAGGAATAGTGTACATTGTAGGCAAAAACATAGATAGCTTCAAAGCGCGTTTGATGTTGCCATAGTCACCAGGTTTTTTCGGAAGACCAGGATACAGTACAGCTCGTTAGCGGCTTCCACACCGAGCATTCCCCCTATCCTAACCAATTTTGACGCTATTTTTACTCTTTTCTTCGCATTCATCAGATATAATAGAAGTTGTCTATATGTAGAAGCCATTATCATGGCAAGCCTATAGTGGCATACCAAGGAGTTCATGTCATGAACAGCGCTGCTCGCATTCGACTGTATATCCGTGACGAAATCGCAGCCCAGGCCCGCCAGAGAGGTGAGCGCACTATTACGCTGCGGGCCGGAGAGATTGCTGCTGCACTCGGTCTGACCAACCATTTACCCATTATCTGTCGTGTAGTGCAAAGTGATACCCTCTATTGGTGGGCCAAAATTCGTGTCCTTCAACGACAAGGGCCACCTGTCGGCCCCGATGCAACCTGGACACTCGACCTCTATCCTCCGCCGAAAACAGACACTAAAGGCGGGTGGCGTGATTGGATACGCCGCCAACGGCGCCAGATCCTTGCGCAAACGATCGCTCTTGATGCACCGCTTGGTGTTCGACTAGACGACCGTGATCTTCCTGAAGCACTACAAGAATGGCTTGATCACTACAGAGTACGAAGAGCCTTGGTTTGGTGGCATTGACATGTCTGGCGTTATAGATGACCCTTACGAAGGGGAGCTTGACCGGCTAGAAGACGTGATGGCTGAACTGGGTCTGTTCGCCCAAGAACCCACATCTGGCTCTTCACACCCTTCAGCCTCACTTGAGTGGACATTAGCTGAACTGCGTGAACGTCTCGATGCCCTACCCAATGTAGATCCCGAGCTTCGTCGCGGCCTCGAAGAGGCGCTCGACACATTTCTCACTGCGCCCAGCCAAGCTGCGCTTGGCGCTCGGCGCGCCATCGAAGCGGTGACATCCTACCTGAACGCCGAAGAGAGCGGCACTCTCGCTGAGAAAATTAAGGGCGTGAAGCATCCAGTAATTGAGGCTCATCTGCATTTTATCCGCTCAATGGGCAACGTGGCCAGCCATCAAGATTGGGGGCTAATCGAGCCGCGCGACGCTTTGCCCGCCCTGGCCTCGCTCTTGCGTGTGATCGAGTGGTGGCAAGAGACAGCCTGACTTCTAGTATGCCTTAGAATCACGGAATGACGAGGGTCTACCGACAATGGAGAACATCCTATGAACAGCGATGAATACGAAAGACGTGTCGGCGCGTTGATCTCGATGATTCCAGATATTCTGGCTGTCTCTGGCTTACAACCTGTCGCCGAACCGACTTGGGGTCGAGCAAACAGAATCATGGGGAAGAGTGGTTTTGAGCACCAGATAGATGTCTCTTGCCTTTGCGTTGATGGTCATTGCTCGTGTCAGCACCTTTTGCTGATCGAATGCAAAAAGTGGGCATCACCCATAACACCTGGCGCTGTACTCGCTTTTGCAGCCCGGAAGCTCGATATTCAGGCAGCCAATGAGAACCGCAAAGTAACTGCATATTTGTTCACCCCCAATCAACCGTCCTCCGGGGGAACCCTCCTAGCGCAGTATTATGGGATTGCTCTACACACTTACAGAGAAAACAACACATGGAACATAAACCTCGAACGCAAGTATGGTGGTGGCGAATTTTCACTAGCGGCCGTTATCGCCCCAGTAAAAGATTGTCCAAGTCCGTTGTGATTCTCCATGATCACCCCTCTTTATCCCAAAGATACGATTAACAAGGGGGATTGGCGTCACGCCGATCCCCCCTTATCTTGCTAATCGCGTCGGTATCTTTGTTCAGATGGCGGCGCATGATCCGCCGCCGTCACGATCACTTCGCCC
>CAZYPJ010000072.1:3443-4022 GCA_964649365.1 uncultured Anaerolineales bacterium
TGTCTATATTGAATTTATTGTTGAAATCGGCTCGTTGATCAAAGCCCGCGTCGGGAGAGGTCTCGCCAAAGGCTGTGGCCAGCACTGAGAAATCGAGGATGTCAATGACGCCGTTGGCGTCGGCGTCACCCTCGACCAATGTGCCGATGTTGGCCGTTACAGCGCCCATCGCCAAGGCGACGTTCTGGCGCACGCTCCACAGGCTGTGCAGATCACGCACTTTGATGTGATAGGTGCCGGTGAGGATATTGGTGACGGTGAATACGCCCCGGTTATCGCTCAACGCGGAGAAGGTATAGGCGGGCACAGTGTCGCCTGGCTCGTACAACGTCACCGAGAGGGGACAACTCCACGAGACCGCAGGGGCCGCGCCGCGCCCTTGAAAGCCTACTTGCCCTACAAAGGTGGCCAATTGCAACACCTCGATCTCGCCGTCGTAGGTGGAGAGCGGCAGGCGATGGCCATCGGGGTTGCTGATGTCGCCCATGGTGATCGTCACCGGCGAGACGCCCCCTTGCAGTGCGCGGAAGGTGATGGTGGCCAACACGCCCGCGCCGTTCACCGCCGCACGCGGCGGGA